>WRCL01000329.1 GCA_009783975.1 Micrococcales bacterium | reverse complement strand
CTCGGGTACGCCAACGTCTTGTACGTCCAGTGGGGCACCAGGGCGGTCGTCGGGCTGCTCGGGCTGCTCGTCATGGCCGGGGCGGTGTTCGCCTCGATGACCGTGGCCTACCGTACGCGGCCGGTGTACCCGCCGTCGGACGCTGAGCAGCGCAACCTCGAGCAGTACCGCGAGGCGATCGAGCCGCTGCGCAAGATCGTCATGATCGCCCTGCCGGTGGTGCTCGGGCTGTTCGCCGCCGGTGCCGCCGCCGGGCACTGGGCCGACGTGCAGCTGTTCTTGCACCGCCAGACCGTTGGGAGCAAAGACCCCCAGTTCGGGCTCGACCTCGGCTTCTACTTCTTCACCTTGCCGCTGCTGCGGTTCGTCGTGTCCTTCTTGCTCGCCACGGTGATCTTGGCAGGGATCGTCGGCCTGGCCACCCACTACCTGTACGGCGGGGTGCGTATCGCCGGACGTTCGGACGCGCCGCGCACCTCGCGCGCAGCGCGGATCCACCTGGCCTCCACCGGGGCGCTGCTCATGGTCGTCATCGCCGCGACCTTGTGGCTGGACCGGTACTCGCTGCTGACGAAGAGCTCAGCCAAGTACGCCGGCGCCGGGTACACCGACGTCAACGCCGTCATGCCTGCCAAGGCGATCCTCGCTGTCGCCGCGCTGCTCGTCGCAGCGGTGTTCGTCGTCACCGCGGTGCGTGGGAACTGGCGTCTGCCGATCGCGGGGGTCGCGGTCATGATCATCGCGGCGATCGTCGCCGGTGGGCTCTACCCGGCGATCGTCCAGCAGTTCCAGGTCAAGCCCAACGCGCAGGACCGCGAGAGCGAGTACATCGCACGCAACATCGCCGCGACACGCGCCGCCTACGGTATCGACCAGGTCGACGTGCAGCCATACACCCCTGAGGTCAACGTCGCGGCTGGCCAGCTGCGTGAGGACACTGACACCACTGTGTCGATCCGGTTGCTGGACCCCACGATCGTCAGCCCGTCGTTCAAGCAGCAGCAGCAGATCCGCGCGTTCTACTCCTTCCCTGACACCCTCGCGGTCGACCGGTACACCATCGACGGTGAGAGCCGCGACACGGTCATCGCTGTGCGCGAGCTGAACCAGGGTGGTCTGGAACAGCGCAGCTGGGTCAACGACACCACCGTGTACACCCACGGGTTCGGCGTCGTGGCAGCCTACGGCAACGCCGTCACCGCCCAGGGCGAACCGTCGTTCTTCGAGTCGAACATCCCGCCGACAGGTGTGCTCGGCGAGTACGAGCCGCGGATCTACTTCGGCCAGATGTCCCCGCGGTACTCCATCGTCGGCGGACCTGCCGGCAGCTGCTGGGAGCTGGACTACCCCAGCGGAGACCAGACCTCCGGCGCCACGGCCACAGCCCCCGAGGGCGCAGACCGGTGCGCTGGCAGCGGTGGGGCCGGGACGGCCAACACCCAGTTCCCCACCGACACGGTCAAAGCTGGGCCCTCGATCGGCAACCCGTGGAACAAGCTGTTGTACGCGATCAAGTTTGGTTCTGGCGACATCTTGTTCTCCGACCGCGTCACCCCCCAGTCGCAGATCCTGTACGACCGCGACCCCAAGGAACGTGTCGCCAAGGTCGCCCCGTACCTCACCCTCGACGGACGGGTCTACCCTGCGGTCGTCGACGGGCGCGTCAAGTGGATCGTCGACGGGTACACCACGACCGACCGGTACCCGTACTCAGCCCCGGCGTCCCTGCAAGACGCGACGACAGACGCGCTCACCGAGACCTCCGCGACCGTCTCGGCGCTGCGGCCCCAGACGGTCAACTACATCCGCAACTCGGTCAAAGCGACCGTCGACGCCTACGACGGTTCGGTCGACCTGTACGCCTGGGACCCTGACGACCCGGTGCTCAAGGCCTGGCGTGCGATCTTCCCCAACACGGTCCAACCGATGTCGAAGATCAGCGGCGAGCTCATGAGCCACCTGCGCTACCCCGAGAACCTGTTCAAGGTGCAGCGCACCTTGCTCGGCCGCTACCACGAGACCGACCCCAAACGGTTCTACCGCGGTGACGACTTCTGGGCCGTCTCGGTCGACCCGTCCAGGACGACCGTGGACCAGCCCCCGTACTACCTGACGCTGAAGATGCCCTGCGGCAAACAGCAAGACCCAGCGACCTGCCAAGACGAGGCGTCGTTCTCGCTGATGTCCACCTTCCAGCCGTACGGGTCCAGCGCGCGGCCGGTGCTCACCGGGTACATGGCCGTCGACGCCGAAGCAGGCAGCACCGCCGGCACCAAGTCCGCTGGCTACGGCCAGATCCGGTTGCTCGAGCTGCCACGTTCGATGACCGTCCCCGCCCCGCGCCAGGCGTCAGCGAACTTCGACGCCTACGCCCCGCTCGTACAAGACCTGCGCCTGCTCACCGGCGGGGACTCGACGATCGTGCGCGGCAACCTGCTGACGTTACCGGTTGGCGGTGGGCTGCTGTACGTCCAGCCGCTGTACGTGCAGGCCTCCGCAGGTGGGATGACGTTCCCCAAGCTCCAGCGCGTCCTGGTGAGCTTCGGTGACGAGATCGGGTTCGCCCCGACCCTCGACGAAGCCCTCAACCAGGTGTTCAAAGGCGACTCCGGGGCCACCACCGGCGAGACCGGCGACACCCCGCCGCCCGACGACGTCACCCCACCCGACGACGGTGACCAGCCACGCCCAGACGCCAAAGCCAGGGCCGACCTCGCCGCGGCCCTGCGCGACGCAAACCAGGCGATCCAAGACTCCCAGAAAGCCCTCGCCGACGGCGACTTCGCCGCCTACGGCAAAGCCCAAGACGCCCTCATCGCCGCCGTGACCAAGGCCCTGGAAGCCGAGACCCGCCTCGAACAGTGACACCCGCCCCGGGCACCAGCCCCGGCCCACCGGCCCCTGGTGCCCGAGGCGCGCACCTGACCTGCGCAGTTGTCACAACGCGCCAGCCGGAGTAAAGTAAACAGGCCGACGCGGGGTGGAGCAGTTCGGTAGCTCGCTGGGCTCATAACCCAGAGGTCGCAGGTTCAAATCCTGCCCCCGCTACGAGATCGAGAGCGACGTGTGCCTGCGGAACGCAGGCCGCGTCGCTCTCGTCATGTTGTGCAGGGCCGAGCCCCGCACCCGCACGGGGACGAGATCAACAGCCTGCCAGCCAAGGCGTCGTGATTCCCGAGCCCCGCACCCGCACGGGGACGAGCCCCCGTGACCCCGTCCTGTGGTCGCCTTGGTTGTTCGAGCAGCCCTTCGCGTGGTCTACGTAAATGCCTCTTTACTCGAACCTCGTCGTCGCGGCAGTGGTAGACGAGCCGGTGCTCGTCGGCGATACGTCGTGGCGCCCTGTTCGTTTCGAACATCAGTAGTTTT
>WRCL01000328.1 GCA_009783975.1 Micrococcales bacterium | reverse complement strand
TAGGAGAGCGGTGCTCTATCCCCTGAGCTACAGGCGCGGGGACAGACCAAGCCTAGCGGGCGCGTCCAGGGAGTATCGACGCGGACGGCGAGCTGGGCCCAACTGGTGACGTGGGTGACATGACGAGCGCGAACCGGTAGGTTTCGGGCGACACCCGACCTCCAGGACGCCTGATGAGCCTTGTGCGCCAGCTGCTCGTGCCTGTGCTCGTCGGCGCCGTCGTGCTCGGCGGGTGCAGCCACGGGGCACCGGACGACCCTGACCTGCCGGTGGGGCCGATCTCGGGGCGGCTCGACGCGCAGTACCGGGGCAACCTCACCGCGCAGGTCACGGCGGCGATCGAGACGGACGTCGCGACGTGCATGGCTGACGCGGGTTTCGGCTACACCCCCACGACACAGACCTACGACGCGGACCTGCCCGCGTGGGGCTCACCGCAGTTCGCCACGACCTACGGGTACGCCATCACCACGTGGCGTGACATGCCCCACCCGGCCGTGCCGGGCACAGCGGTGCTCGACGAGGCGTACCGCCAGGCGCTGTGGGGCCCGGACGTCGGCGAGGCCGGGCCTGAGGCGACATGGCAACCGGCAGGGTGCTACGGGCAGGTGCTGGCCGCGATGGACCTGGCCGGGTCGACCGTCGTGCGCGACGTCAACGACCTGGCCGCGCAGGCCAGCACTGACGACCGTGTCGTCGCCGCCGTGGCCGGGTGGGCCACGTGCATGGCGGGCAAGGGCTACCCGTACGCCACCCCCGACGACGCGCGGACGGCGATCGTCGCGAAAACCTACTCCGCCGACGGCACGCCACTGGCCGGTGCCGCGCTCGACGCGCTTCGCGCTGAGGAGATCGCGACCGCGGTGGCCGACAACCTGTGCGCCACAGACCTGGTCTGGGCGCGCGCGAGCGTCCTCGCCGAGCTCGAGACGACGTACTACGCCGCCCACAAAGCCGACGTCGACGCGTTGTTCACCCGGCTCGAGGAGCTGCTCGACCGCTGACCACGCTCACCCCAGGCGGAACGCCCCGTACACGTACGCCCCGTCGCTGGCTGCCCCGACGCGCACCGGGTCGCTGGCCGTCGTGGCCAGGAACGCCCGGTGCGCAGGCGAGGCCGCCCACGCTTCGACGAGCGCGGTCGCCGAGCTGGCGCAGCCAACCATGTTGTCGGCCCCCGAGTGCCAGATCGCCCCAGCGGCGGCCATGGCCATGGCGTGCTCAGCGAGCGGGTCGAACGGCGGTGTGGCCAACGCGGGCAGGCCCTGCGTCGCACGCCACGTGTTGATGGCGTGCGCGAGCTCGGCAGAAGACACGGCGGGCGAGCCCGTCGACGTCCCACAGCTGGCGCGCTGCGGTGAGGCGCCGGCAGGTGCGGCGAGCACCGGTGCTGGTGCCGGTGGCGCCGGGGCGGCGCGGGCCCCGGACTTGCGTGCACGTTCGGCGGCGGCACGTGCGGCTGCGGTCCGGGCGTCTTCTGCGGTCTGCCACTGTTGCTCGGCATCGACGACCTCGTCGTGCGCCAGCGCCAGACGCTCGACGAGGCCCCGCAACAGCACAGGTGAGTACCTGCTGGTCAACGCACCAGCGACCGACCCAGCAGCGGCGGCCATCGGTGCCATGACGTCCCCGGCGTGGGGGGCGTTGCCGGCGGTGTGGCGGGCGGCCGACAGCGCTGTGGTGGCCTGGGTGGTGATGTCGTCGTGCTGTGCGGCACGGGTCCGGGCCGCGACGACCGCGACGGCGGCAGCCGCAACGTCGACGTCTGAGTGTTCGGCCTCCAGTGCGGCGGCTGTCCGGACCCAGGCTGCCTGTGCCCGTGCGGTGCGCCGGTGGTCAGCCCACAGCACAGCTGCCCCGACGACGCCGAGGACGACCACAACGGCAACGACGCGGGTGAGCACAGCCCGGCCGCCCCTGCCGGTTGCCCGCCGGTCGTCGGGGTCGGGCGTGCTGACGGCCCGGGGCGCGGCGTGGCGCCCGTGCACGCGTGCGGGGGTGCTCGTCGTCATCGCGGCGGCTCCTTGCGGTCGGACCCACCGATCGTCGTGGCTGGGATGAGCACCGGCGACCTGTGCACCGGCCCGTCACCCACACGGCCCAATCCCATGACGACGTCACGAGGAACGGCGGAAGGTCGTCGGCAACCTGCTGAAAGCGGGGACGCCGGTGGAGCAGGTCGCTGCGGCAACCGGGCTCTGAGCGTGGACGAGGTCGCGGCGCTGGGCGTGGCCGGCTGACTTGGTCATTGGGCTCGTTGGAACGAGCGCAGGGCGCGCACGGACCATGCGAACAGCACGCCGGCCAGGGCGAGCAGGCAGGCGGCTTTCCAGGCCAGGCCGTCGGCTGAGCCGAGGTTCCCGCCCAGGGCGGCCCGGCCGAGGTCGACGGCCCAGGTCTGGGGGTTGACGGTCGCGACGTGCTGGACCCATGAGGGCAACAGCTCGTGGGGCATCATCGTCGAGGACAAGAACGTCATGGGCAGCACGAGGATCTGGGCGATGCCGATCAAGGCGATGCCGTTGCGGGTGAGCAAGGCGACGGCGTTGGACACCGAGGAGAACGCGACCGACAGCACCAACGCGACGACGACCGCGACGACCACCCCGAGCACACCGCCGGGGTAGCGGGCGCCGGCGAGCCAGCCGATGGCCAGCACGACGACGCACTGCAGGGTGCAGATCGCGGTCTGGGTGGCGATGTGCCCGGCCATGAGCGCGGTGCGCCGCAGCGGCATCGCCATCATCGCGGCCATGACACCGCTGTCCATGTCGGCGATGAACCCCTGGCCGGCCCAGGCGCCGGAGTACAGCACGGTCATCATCAAGATCCCGGGGATGAGGAACGCGACGTACCCGCCATCAGCGAACGCGGGCAGGTTCTTCAAGGTGGAGAACACCGACCCGAACAGCACGATCCAGATGACCGGCTGGAAAAACGACGTTCCGATCCCCCACGGTTCGCGCACCTGGGCGCGGGTCCAGCGCAACGACACCTGGGCGAGCTGGGTGGTCCAGCGCACCGGCCGGACGACGGCGGTGGTCATGTGAGGTCTCCTTCGTGGTTGTACGAGTGCCCGACGTAGCGCAGGTAGACGTCGTCGAGGCTGGGCCGCGAGATCGCCACGGCCCCGTAGGCCAAGCCGTGGCCGTCCAGGGCGCTGGTCAAGGCGGCGAGCGCCACGGGGGCGTCGTCGGTGCGCACGCTCAGGCGGACGTCGTCGCCGCTGGGTTCTGCGACGAGGTCGCGGACGGTCGCGACCTGGCAGGACGCCGCGAGAACAGCCTCGGGGCTCGTCGCGGCGACGGTGACGGTCAGACCAGTCCCACCGATACCAGCCTTGAGCTCGTCAGGGCTCCCCGACGCCACTTCGCGGCC
>WRCL01000327.1 GCA_009783975.1 Micrococcales bacterium | reverse complement strand
TGTGGTTGCGTTGGTGTGCGGGCTGCTCGCGATGGGCCTTGTCGCGGTCGTGTGTGGGCATATCGCCCGGTCGCAGATCCGTCGGCGGGGTGGGGACGGCGCTGGGATGGCTCTGGCGGGGCTGGTCCTGGGGTATGTGCAGATCGGGGTGAGCGCTGTGGTGCTCATCGTCATGGCGGTTGCGGCCGTGTGCTGATGGCCGGCCGCACGGCGGGCGCCCGGGGGACGAGCGTCGTGTGGCGGGCAGTGCCCGGCTCGCACGTGAACACGCAGGTCCTGCGTGCGGCCCGGGCTCATCTGGCGGGGGTTGGGACTGCGGGTCTTGGGGCGGGCCGATCTGTCGTAGGATCGAGGGTCGCCAGTGCGCTGCCCGCGACGGACCGTCCCCGATCTTGCAGGAGAACGTCAAGTGAAGAGTGCCGTGGAGACCCTCGACCCGACGAAGGTGCGGTTGACAGTCGAGGTGACCCTCGACGAGCTCCAGCCGAACATCTCCGACGCCTACAAGCACATCGCCGGGCAGATCACGGTGCCGGGGTTCCGCAAGGGCAAGGTCCCGCCACGGATCATCGACCAGCGCGTGGGGCGCGCCGCGGTCATGGAGCACGCGGTGAACGCGGGCTTGTCGCAGTTCTACGCCAACGCCGTGCGCGAGAACCGCCTGCACCCCCTGGCCCCCCCGGACGTCGACGTCACCGCGGTCCCTGGCCTGTCCGGCGACGATGACCAGACCGCTGAGGAGCTGCGGTTCACCGCTGAGATCGTCGTGCGCCCGGTGCTGGACCTGCCGGACCTGAGCACGTTGACCGTCGAGGTCGACGGCACCGAGGTGACCGACGACGACGTCGCCGTCCAGCTCGATGCGCTGCGTGAACGTTTCTCCACCCTCGTCGGGGTCGACCGGCCTGCGGCCGACGGCGACTTCGTCGCGCTCGACCTCGTCGCGAAGGTCGACGACGAGCAGGTCGACCAGGTCTCGGGCGTCAGCTACCGGATCGGGTCAGGCAACATGCTCGAGGGGATGGACGAGGCCCTCACCGACCTGTCGGCCGGGGAGTCGACGACGTTCGAGACCAGGCTCGTCGGGGGAGACCACGCCGGCAGCACGGCCCTGGTGACCGTCACCGCCACCGCTGTAAAAGAGCGCCAGCTGCCAGAGGCGAACGACGAGTTCGCCGAGATGGCCAGCGAGTTCGACACCATGGACGAGCTGCGCGAACGTCTGCGCACCCAGGCCGGCGCCGCCAAGGCCGCTGGCCAGGCGTCCCAGGCCCGTGACCGTCTGCTCGAGCGGCTCCTGGCCGACGTGGACATCCCCGTCCCGGCCGACCTCGTCCAGGCCGAGGTCGCCGAGCACCTGTCGGCCGAGGGCCGCGAGGACGACGACGAGCACCGCGCCGAAGCCGTCGAGGAGTCGACCACAGCACTGCGCCGCCAGATCCTGCTCGACACCCTCGCCGACTCCCTCAAGGTCCAGGTCGCCCAGGACGAGCTGCTCCAGTACCTCGTCGGGATGTCCCAGGACTACGGCATGGAACCGACCACCTTCATCTCCATGATGTCCGAGCGCGGCCAGGTCGCCAGTGTCGCCGGCGAGGTCGCCCGCGCCAAGTCCCTGGCCGTCGCCCTGCGCCGCGTCACGGTCGTCGACCCCGCCGGCACCACCATCGACCTGAGCACCTACATCGGCACCGACACTGACGACGCTCCCGCACCGGGTCCCGTCGTCATCGGCGAGCCCGACGCCGAGGCTGACCCCAGCGCCCCGCCACCGGCCGGCCCCGCCGGCGCTGCCTCAGACATCTCCTCGATCTTCTGATCGCCGGCATCCCAGGTCGGCTTGGCACCCACCTCTGCGGGACGGTTGTCGCTGCGCTCTGGCCTGCGTCAAGCGCCGACGTTTGTTGTGGGTCGGGGACGGTGCTCCGCACCCAGGGCAAAGGCTTTCCGGGGTGGGCGCTTGACCCAGGCCTCCGCTCCGCTGTGTGGTCCCCGGCGAGAGGGTGGGGGAGATGAAGAGCAGATATGCGGCGAGTCGACGCAGGCCAGGGCACGGCCCTCACGCAGGAGCCAGTCTTGCCGTGGTGACCTGCGAGCTTCGTCGACCCTGGGCGCGTCATGCCGCAGGCAGCGTCACGAACGGTGCACGACCCATGCAGCACGCCCCTATTCCACATGCTGGTCATCAGTCTCGTCCTGCGTACACCCCTGTTTGCGAAGGCAAGGGCTTCACGCGAAAACAAGTCTTCAAAGACTTGTTTTCGCGTGAAGCCCTTGCCTTCGCAAGTGAGGGGCAGATATCTCCCAGGCAGGTGACGCCGATCGATTCAGGCAGCACAGTTCCCGCCGATGTTCGGCGCAGCCGGACGAGGGACTGCGCGTCGGACAGACACCCCGACCCGCGGACCCAACCCAGCCACCTCAACGTCACCTCGCCTCTCAACCCCACCGGCCTGCTCGGCCTCCTCAATCCCACCGACGCCCCACCACCCCCCAGCCCACCCCGCCCATCGCGCACCGACCGAACCAGAACCACTCACCCACCGTGCGCTGTCAGCGAAAAGGGGCGCTGCGGGACGGCGGACCTGCCGATCTGGGCACTAGGGTGCGTAAGGCACCACTGTCGCGCGCTGGGAGGCACCTTGAACACGCAGCCGGTCAACGCCCGGGCCGACGGCCCTGGGTTCGGCCTCAACGACCATATCTACAACCGGTTGCTGCGCGAACGGATCATCTGGCTGGGGTCGGAGGTCCGGGACGAGAACGCGAACGCGATCTGCGCGCAGATGATGCTGCTGGCGGCTGAGGACCCCCACAAGGACGTGTGGCTGTACATCAACTCCCCGGGCGGGTCGATCACCGCGGGGATGGCGATCTACGACACGATGCAGTACATCGAGCCGGACGTGGCGACGATCGCCATGGGGATGGCTGCGTCGATGGGCCAGTTCCTGCTGTCGTCGGGTGCCAAGGGCAAGCGGTACGCGACGCCCCACGCACGTGTGATGATGCACCAGCCGTCCGGGGGGATCTCCGGGACGGCGACGGACGTGCGGATCAACGCCCAGCTGATCATGCACATGAAACGCACCTTGGCCGACCTCACCGCCGAGCAGACCGGCCAGCCGTTGGACAAGATCTTGTCCGACTCTGACCGTGACCGGTGGTTCACCGCTGAGGAGGCGATGGAGTACGGGTTCATCGACCATGTGGTGACCCAGGCCACGTCGGTCGCCGGCGGTGGGGGCACCGGCGGGTCGGGCAAGGGCAACGGACCGGCCAAGGGCTGAGGAGACACCGATGAGCACCAGCGCTGAGTACGCGCGCACCGCAGCCCGCCTCGCGGGGGGTCTGGCCCCGGCGTCCCCGGCCGGGCGTTACGT
>WRCL01000326.1 GCA_009783975.1 Micrococcales bacterium | reverse complement strand
GAGATGGTCCGCGACGACCTCGAGGCCCGAGGGCTGCCAGTCTTCGACGTCTCGGCCGTCGCACACACCGGCCTACGCGCGTTGACCTTCGCCCTGGCCGAGCACGTCACCGCAGCCCGCGCCGCAGAACCGGTCGCTGAGGCCACCCCAGTCGTCTTGCGCCCAGCCCCCGTCGACGACGCCGGGTTCACTGTCACCGCCCGCCAGCAAGGCACTGTGCGATGGTTCGCAGTGCGTGGCGACAAACCTCAGCGCTGGGTCCGCCAGACCGACTTCGCCAACGACGAAGCCGTCGGCTACCTCGCCGACCGCCTCGCCCGCCTCGGGATCGAAGAGGCGCTGCTCGCGGCAGGCGCCCTCGCCGGCGACGAGGTCCGCATCGGCCCTGACACCGACGCTGTCGTCTTCGACTGGGAGCCAACGCTGACCACCGGCGCCGAGCTGCTCGGCGCCCGCGGCACCGACCCGCGCCTGGACACCGGGACCCGTCCCTCACGCCAGGACCGCCGCCGGGCGCACCTGGACCGTATGGACGCCAAAGCCGCCGCCCGGGCCGAGCTTGCCGCCGAACGCGACCACGGTGTGTGGACCGACCCCGACGCGGACGCATCATGACCACCCTGGCGAACCGCGCGCTGCTCCCGGCAGCGGCGCGGGTCGTGGTCAAGGTCGGTTCGTCGTCCCTGACTGACGGCCACGGGCACCTGGACCGTGAACGCCTCACTGCGATAGCCAACGTCGTCGCCGAACGCTGGGCCGCCGGCCAGATGGTCGTCCTGGTCTCCTCTGGGGCGATCGCCGCCGCCTTGGGTCCCCTCGCCCTGCCCGACCGTCCGCGGGACCTGGCGACCCAGCAGGCCGCCGCGTCGGTGGGCCAGGGCCTGCTCGTCGAGCACTGGGCCCAGGCGTTCGCCGCCCACGGCCTGCGTGTGGGCCAGGTGCTGCTCACCGCCGACGACGCGATGCGCCGCGCGCACTACCGCAACGCCAGCCGCGCCCTGGAACGCCTGCTCGAGCTCGGTGTGGTCCCCATCGTCAACGAGAACGACGTCGTGGCCACCGACGAGATCCGCTTCGGTGACAACGACCGCCTCGCCGCGCTGGTCTCGCACCTGGTCCGCGCCGACGCCCTGGTGCTGCTCACCGACGTCGACGCCTTGTACACCGGGCCTCCTGGCCGCCCAGCATCGGTGCGGGTCCCGGTGGTCCTTGGCCCCGATGACGTCGAGGGCATCGACGTGTCCCACCGCGGCTCAGCCGTCGGCACCGGCGGGATGGTCACCAAGCTCGACTCGGTCGCGATCGCCACCGCCTCAGGTATCCCCGTGCTGCTCACCAGTGCCGCCAACGCTCACGCAGGCCTGGCCGGCAACGACGTGGGCACCTGGTTCGCCGCCACCGGCCGTCGCGCGTCCGTGCGTCACCTGTGGCTCGCCCACGCCGCGCGCACCCGTGGCCGCCTGGTCGTCGACGCCGGGGCCGTCCGCGCCCTGCGTGACCACGGCACGTCGTTGCTGCCCGCAGGCGTCGTCGCGGTGACCGGCCGTTTCTCCGCCGGCGACCCCGTGGAGATCGCCGACCCCGACGGCACCGTCGTCGCCCGCGGCCTGGTCGCCTACGACGCTGACGAGGTCCCCGCCCTCCTCGGCCGCCAGACCGCCGACCTGGCCGCCGAGCTCGGCGCCGGCTATGACCGCGAGCTCGTCCACCGCGACGACCTCGTCCTGCTGCATGAGTTGAACCCTGAGCGTCGAACCAAAACCTGAGGTTCCCCACTCAGGTTTCGGTTCTACGCTCAGGCTTCAACCGACCAGGGACCAATGAACGACGGTGCCGGCACGGCAGGCTCGGTTAGGCTGACGGCATGGACGCGACACCACTGGGGGCCGAGCAGGCTGTGCAGGACATGGCTCGGCGGGCCAAGGCTGCGTCGCGGTCGTTGGCGACAGCCACCCGGGCAGACAAGGACGCCCTGCTGGAGGCGTTGGCTGACGCGCTCTTCGCCGACACCGGCCCGATCTTGGCCGCCAACGCGCAGGACCTCCAGCGCGGCCGGGCCGAGCAGATGTCGCCGGGGCTGCTGGACCGCCTGGCCCTGACCGAAGACCGGATCGGCCAGATCGCTGCGGCCCTGCGTGAGCTTGCGGGGTTACCTGACCCGGTGGGGGAGGTCGTGCGGGGTTCGACGCTTCCCAACGGGTTGCAGCTGCGCCAGGTGCGGGTGCCGATGGGTGTCGTCGCGATGATCTACGAGGCCCGGCCCAACGTCACGGTCGACGCGGCGGGGCTGGCCCTGAAGAGCGGCAACGCGGTGCTGCTGCGTGGAGGCTCGGCGGCGCTGTCGTCGAACACGGTCATCGTCGCCACGTTACGGCGGGCGCTGGAAGCCCAGGGGTGGTCGCCAGACCTCGTGCAGTCGGTCGACGCGTGGGGGCGCGAGGGCGGGGTGGCGCTCATGCGGGCCCGGGGGCTGGTCGACGTGCTTGTGCCGCGCGGTGGGGCGAACCTCATCGCGACTGTTGTGCGTGAAGCTGTCGTCCCGGTCATCGAGACGGGGGTGGGCAACTGCCACCTGTACGTCGACGCGTCCGCAGACGTCGCCCAGGCCCTGGAGGTCATGCTCAACGCCAAGACCCAGCGGGTGGGGGTGTGCAACGCCCTGGAGACGTTGCTCGTGCACAAGGAGGTCGCCCGCGACTTCTTGCCCCGGGCTGTCTTGGCCCTGGCTGAGGCGGGTGTGACCGTGCACGGCGACCCGGCGACGCTCGCCCTGGCGCCGCCTGGCACGCTCACAGCCCCAGCGACCGACGAGGACTGGGCAGCTGAGTACCTGTCGTTGGACCTGGCGGTGCGGGTCGTGGCTGACCTCGACGCAGCCCTGGAGCACATCGCGACATACAGCTCAGGTCACACCGAGGCGATCTGCACCACCGACCTGCGTGCGTCACAACGGTTCGTCGCCGAGGTCGACTCGGCAGCGGTCATGGTCAACGCCTCGACCCGGTTCACCGACGGCGGCCAGTTCGGCCTGGGCGCCGAGATCGGGATCTCCACCCAAAAGCTCCACGCACGCGGACCGATGGGCCTGGCCGAGCTGACGACGACCAAGTGGGTCGTGCACGGAGACGGCCATGTGCGTTCATAGCCACGCCGACCCCTGCTGCGTCCAGTCTGAGACAATCCTGCTGTGACCCGACCTGAGGCCGTGGCCCGTCCCCGTCTGGGGGTGATGGGTGGGACTTTCGACCCCGTCCACCATGGACACCTTGTCGCAGCCAGCGAGGTCGCCGCCCGGTATGGCCTGGACGAGGTGGTGTTCGTCCCCACCGGCCACCCGTCGTTCAAGCAGGGCACAGGTGTCACCCTCGCTGAGCACCGGTACCTCATG
>WRCL01000325.1 GCA_009783975.1 Micrococcales bacterium | reverse complement strand
TCGGCCTCGACCGACCGTTCGGCTGCTGCGGCGATCCGTGCTGCTTCGTCCACAGCCCGTACCCGTGCCTCGGCGACGATCGCCGCCGCCTCCGTCCGGGCCTCGTCGCGGATCCGTGCGGCTTCGCCCCGGGCGTCAGCCAGCTGTTGCTGGTACTCGGCCAGCGCAGCGTTCGCTTCTTCCTGGGCCTTGTCGGCCTTGGCGATCCCGCCCTGGATGATCTCGGCACGTTCGTCGAGCACGACCTGGAACTTTGGCAGCACCATCTTGGTGAAGACGATCCCGACGATGATGACGATGAGCAACGACCAGACGATGTCGAAGATCTCCGGCACCAAAGGGTTGACTGTCTCTTCGGCCGCAGCGGTCCCCGCGTCTCCGCCGAGGACGAGCGCAGCCGCCAGTGCGCTGATCATCAGACTGAGAAGATGAAGGGCGTCACGAGACCGAGGAGACCGAACACCTCAATGAACGCCAGGCCCATGAACATGGTCGCACGCAGCTGGCCAGACATCTCCGGCTGGCGGGCCATGCTCTCGATCGTCTTGCCGAACAGGATGCCCAGGCCGATGCCAGGGCCGATGGCCGCGAGGCCGTAGCCGATGACACCAAGGTGGCCCTGAATGTTTCCGTCCACTGTTCGTGCTTCCTTTCTTCCGCACGCCAGGTGGCGCGCTGGTGGGTCAGGGCCCCGGAACCGGGACCCCCGGGGTCAGTGCTCTGGGTCGATGACCATCTGCAGGTAGATGGCTGTGAGGATCGCGAAGACGTATGCCTGCAACGCTGCGACGAAGACCTCCAGCGCGAAGAAGAACGCGCCGCCGGCGAGGGTGAGGACCCCCATCGCAGGCTGGTACGCGTGCCAGGACTCCGAGCCGTACGCCCATGCGAAGAAGAACTCGTGCGTGGCGAAGAAGCACAGCGCGAGCAGCAGGTGCCCGGCCATCATGTTCGCGAGCAACCGGATCGTCAGCGTCGCCGGACGCAGGACGAAGGTCTGCAAGAGCTCGACCGGGATGAGCAAGCCGTACAGCGGCCACGGGACACCCGGGGGCATCGTCGCCACCTTGAGGAACCCACCCACGCCGAACTTCTTCACCGAGGCGCCCACGTACAGGACGAAGACCCACAGGGCGAACATCAACGGCAGGGCGATCCGCGACGACCCCGCGATGTTGAGGAACGGGATGACCCCGGTGATGTTGAGCGAGAAGATCGTGAGGAAGATCGTCGCGATGATGCCGAAGTACTTGTCACCAAGCTTCTTGCCGAGCACCTCGTACGCGATGTTGTCGCGGACGAACTGCAAGATCCACTCCAGGGCCGCCTGGAACCGCCCGGGGACGAGCGTGGCCCGGCGCGCCCCGATGACGAACACAGTGACCAACACGGCGATCGCGAGGAACCGGACGATGAACATCCGGTCGATGAAGGTGTGGCCCCCGAGGGTCACCAGGGCCGGCGGGAAGAAGTCTTTCACCCCCGGCATCGAGGCGTCGCCTGGGTGGTAGGTCACCCTCAACCACACCCATGCCGCGCCAGCGACCGCGAGGAAGGCGATGACGATGGAGATGATGGTGCCCCGACCGATCCCACCACCCTTGGTCGGTGCGGTCTGTGCTGGCGTCTGGACGGTCGTGTCGCTCATCGGCAGATCACTCGCTGTCGGGTCGTCGGATGCGTTGGGGCCCAGCGCGCGGGTCGAACCGCCACCATGGCGGGACTATCGGTGACGAGCACCGGCACACCGAGCGTGTACAGGGGAACTCCAGTTGTCTGAGGTCTTTGCCGCTGAGGCACCAGGCTCGGTACCGAGCGGCCCCGACGTTGGCGATCCTAGCGCAGGTTGACCCTGGCGGTCACCCAGGGGGCGTGTGACTTTCGTCCCATTGGCCGACGTAGGGCATCCGCGCGGTCGCGACGGCGCGGTAGTCGAGCAGAGCCGAGCCGACAACACCGACGGCCAGGACCAACCCCAGCACCATCGGGTGCACCCAGCCCTGGCGGGCCAGCACCGCCAGGGCGACGAACACGACGAGCATCTTGCCCATCCACGCACCCATGACCACCATGACCATACGGGCCGGGTCCTGCCCGGCGGTGCGCTGGACCGAGACGACCGTCGTACCGCAGAAGAACAGCACGAGGACGACCGCGACCAGGGCCGACACCAGTCCGCGCCACCCGGCGACGAAGGCACCGACGGTGCCGCCGACGACCGCCAGGCTCCCGACCAACCAGAACAAGAACCTCAGGGCCTGGCCGAACGCCTCCGCGGCGGCGTCAGGAGTGATCGAAGGTTTGCGCTCAGGAGCTGGCGTGGTCATGGCTGGCGTTCTCCGTCTCGGTGGCGACGCGCCCGCGCAACGGGCCGACGGTCAGCAGCGTAGCGATGACGATGCCCACACCGAGCCCGATGAGCACAGTTTTCGTCGACCACTGGACCAAGGCAGCCACCGAGAAGGCGAGCACAGCAGTCCACACGTACATGATCGCCACGGCGCGTCGTTCGGTGTGCCCCAGCGACAGCAGGCGGTGGTGCAGGTGGTGCCGGTCGGCGTGGAACGGGCTGCGGCCCCGCCCGACCCTGCGGACCACCGCGAGCACCATGTCCAGCAGCGGCAGCACGAGCACCGCGATCGGCAGGACGATCGGCACGAACGCCGGTAGCGACATCTTCTCGTTGACCGCGCCGAGGTTGAGGTTCCCGGTGATGACGATCGCCGCGGCGCAGAACATGAACCCCAGCATCAAGGCCCCAGAATCACCCATGAAGATCTGCGCCGGTGCGAGGTTGTGCGGCAAGAACCCCAGGCACGCCCCGACGAGCGCAGCGATGACCAGCGCCCCGAAGTTCGAGTAGTCCGCCGGGTTCGTCGCCTTGATGAGCAGGTACACGTAGACCAAGAACGCTGTGCCCCCGATGGCCAGCACCCCCGCGGCCAGCCCGTCCAGACCGTCGACGAAGTTCACCGCGTTCATCCCCACGACCATGACGACGACGGTGAGCACGACGAGCATCCACGTCGCCCCGGTCGTCGTACCGGCGACCGGCACCTGGTACAGCACCACCCCCTGCGAGGCCATGAACCCTGCGGCGAGGACCTGCCCGAGCATCTTGGTCAGCCAGTCCAGGTCGTAGATGTCGTCGAGAACCCCCAGCGCGCACACGAGCCCGGCCCCGCCGAGCACCCCGACAGTCTGGCGGGTGTTGGCGAACACCCCGGCAAGGAACTGCGTCTGCGACACGAGCAAGAACGCCACGACGATCCCGCCGTACATCGCCACCCCGCCCATCCGCGGTGTGGGCACCGAGTGCACGTCACGGGCGCGCACAGCGGTGACCGCACCGACCCGCACGGCGAGCATCCGCACCGCAGGGGTGAGCAGGTAGGTCACC
>WRCL01000324.1 GCA_009783975.1 Micrococcales bacterium | reverse complement strand
GCAAGATCGGCGTGTCGTCACCGGGGGTCGTCGCTGGGTCGATCGACGCGACACGGTCACCAGCGGCGACGAACCGCTCGGCGATGGCGCGGCCGATCCCGCGGTTGGCACCGGTGACCAGGACGCTGCGCGGCGGTGGGCTGGAAGGGTTCGTTGTCGGCACACCACGACGCTAGCCCACGCCCGGGGCAGCTCCTCGTCGGGCCCGCCCACCAAATCCCGCCGCCGGGTTGTCGGTCTTCGACAACGCCGCGACGCTCCGTGGACGGTGCGTGCTGTGGTCCTGGCGCAGCGCTACCATCACAGGGACGGGCGTGCGAACGGTGGACGCAGGCCCGCACACGCTACCGAAGGGTTGTCGAGTGAGCGAGCCGTGGCACGACATCGTCGCAGATCCCGTGTGCAGCGCTCGACGTTGCACCTCTGAAGCCGCGTGGGGGCTGCTGTGGAACAACCCCCAGCTGCACACACCTGAACGTCGCAAGGTGTGGATGTCGTGCGACGACCACGCGGACTACCTCACCGAGTTCCTCCAGCTGCGCGGGTTCTTGAAGTCGGTCGTCGACGTCGACGAGCTCGTCGCGGCGCCCCTGAGCGCCTGAGCCCTGGATCCTCAGGCCAGCGCGACGAGGTCGAGGTAGTCGGCGCTCCACAGGTCTTCGTCGCCGTCTGGCAGCAGCAGCACACGTTCGGGGTCCAGCGCCGCCACTGCGCCTTCGTCGTGGCTGACCAGGACGACCGCCCCGGTGTACGACCGCAGCGCAGCAAGGATCTCTTCACGGCTGGCAGGGTCGAGGTTGTTCGTCGGTTCGTCCAGCAGCAGCACGTTCGCCGCAGAGACAACAAGCATGGCCAGGGCCAGACGGGTCTTCTCCCCACCAGACAGCACCCGGGCAGGTTTGTCGGCGTCGTCGCCGGAGAACAAGAACGACCCGAGCACAGAACGCACCTGGGTGTCGGCGAGCTCGGGGGCAGCGGCGCGCAGGTTCTGCACGACGGTCGCGGTCTCGTCGAGGGTCTCGTGCTCTTGGGCGTAGTAGCCGATCTTCAGCCCGTGGCCGGGCAGCACCTCACCGGTGTCTGGTTCGTCGATACCGGCGAGCAACCGCAGCAACGTCGTCTTGCCCGCGCCGTTGAGGCCGAGGACGACGACTTTCGACCCACGGTCCACGGCAAGGTCGACGTCGGTGAACACCTCGGTCGACCCGTAGGACTTCGACAGCCCGGTCGCCGACAATGGTGTCTTGCCGGCCGGGGCTGGATCAGGCAGGCGCAGGTGCGCGACCTTGTCGGCGACGCGTGTGGATTCCAGACCGTCAAGCAGCCGTGTGGCACGACGGGCCATGTTCTGCGCAGCGACGGCTTTGGTCGCCTTGGCACGCATCCGGTCAGCCTGGGCCATGAGCGCGGCGGCTTTCTTCTCCGCGTTGGCCCGTTCACGGCGGCGGCGCCGCTCGTCGGTCTCACGGGCTTTGAGGTAGGCGTCCCAGCCCATGGCGTACTGGTCGAGCACCGCCCGGTTCGCGTCGAGGTGGAACACCTTGGTCACACATGTGCGCAGCAGGTCCACGTCGTGGCTGATGACGACGACACCTCCGGCGTACGCGGCGAGCCAGGTGCGCAACCACACGACCGAGTCGGTGTCCAGGTGGTTCGTCGGTTCGTCGAGCAGCAGCGTGTCGGCGCCGGAGAACAAGATCCGCGCGAGCTCGACCCGGCGGCGTTGGCCACCGGACAGCGTTCCCAGCGGACGTTTGAGGGTCGGTTCGTCCAGGCCGAGGTTCGCCGCGATCCGGTGCGCCTGCGACTCGGCGGCGTACCCGCCGGCGGCGACGAACCGGGCCTCGAGCTTTTCGTAGCGTGCCATGGCCCGTTCGCGGGTCTGGTCGTCGGCTGAGGCCATCGCCCCTTCGGTGGCGCGCATCGACGCGGTGACCTCGTCCAGGCCCCGCGCGGACAAGATCCGGTCCAGGACGACCGACCCGAGGTCGACCTCACGTGAGTCTTGTGGCAGGTACCCCACGTCGCCGGTGCGGACGATGGCGCCACCGGTCGGCTGCTGCTCACCGGCGAGCACCCGGGTCAGCGTCGTCTTGCCCGCACCGTTGCGCCCGACGAGGCCGATCTTGTCCCCGGCACCTACCTGGAACGACGTCGGCACCAGCAGCTGTCGCGCCCCCACGCGCAGCTCGACGTCGGTCGCAGTGATCACAGCCCGGTCTGGGCGACGCGCCCCCAGGCGTAGCCAGAACGGCCAGGCTGGGTGAGGACGAAACACCCTCCGTCACCGGTCGCGACCGGTTCGGCGAGGGTGACCCGCACGTCGGCGGTGTCGCCGGGCAGGAGCATCTCCACGTCGTCGACGGTCCCTGTGACCTCGGCGGTGCGGAAGTCGAACCGGTAGGTCGCCCCGGGCCACAACGGCCGGTGGGAACCGCCTTCGGGAGGTGTGGCCAGGTACAGCTCGGCGGCGAACCGGCGGATGTCGTCGTCAGGGGTTGTGTCTTCGCCTGGAGCCGGAGCTGGCCCAGGCACGTGCGCGTCGACCGCGTCCATGAGCCGCAGGATGCTCGCACGCCACTGCGGGTCGCCATACAGGGCGTGGAACGCCGAGACGGGCACGACGGGCACGTCGGCGCCGGCATAGCCGTGCGCGGTGAGCTCGTCGCGGACCTCGGCCTCGACAGCAGCCGCGAGGTCGTCGTCGACCTGGTCGGCCTTGTTCAGCGCGACGACCAGAGCCGGCACCCCGAGCCACCGGGCGCCGAGGACGTCTTGGCGGGTCTGGGCCATCACACCTTCGACAGCCGAGACGACGAGCACCGCGGCGTCGAGCGGGGTGGCGTGCAGCAACGACGTGCGACGGTCGCGCCACGGGCTCGGGTCGATGTGCAGGTACCGCCGGGTACGGGTCTGGTACTCCACACCACGTGCGACCCAGTCGTCGTCGCTGCTGAAGCGGTTGCGGTCGGGGTACTGCTCGCGCAGGACCCTGGTGATCGCAGCGGTGAGCGTCGTCTTGCCGTGGTCGACGTGGCCAAGCACGCCGATCCGCACACGGCCCGGGCCGGTCATAGGGTGTTCCTCCGAGTCTCGAACGGCACTGTCAAACCCATCACTGTCTGGACGTCATGGCGAGCGTGGGACCAGCCTACGTGCTGCGGCGCTCAGGTGGCACCGAGGACCCGGTCGCCGGCATGCCTCGGGCAGGGTGATGTGTTCAGCGTCGCCCGTACTTGGCCTGGTCGGGGCCCGAGGCGTAGGACGGCCGTTGGACCGCCTGTTGCGCACCTGTGACCGCACGCTGGCCACGTGGAGGTGTGGGGGCGAGCAGGACGCTGACAGCCTCACGTGCAGACTTCACCGCGTACAGCGCTGCCGAGACCGTCTCGGAGTCGAACG
>WRCL01000323.1 GCA_009783975.1 Micrococcales bacterium | reverse complement strand
GCGTACCTGGCCTGTGGCGGGTTTTCCATTCCTTGTGTGCTACGTCCACAAGAACGACGAGATTGAGGTCTGGCGGGTCCTGCACATGCGTCGCGACGTCCCCGCCACCTTGGCTCCATGACGCGCCCATGTGTCCCAGTGCCCACCTCCACCGGACCCCGTCCGACGACGCCGGTCGAGAGCACGCCGGTCAGCCGAATGTCTGTGCGGCGCGAAGGCGGCGACAAGCAGTGCTGCTGGAAGCTTGTCGCCGAGCTCGCTCAGCACCAGCTGTGGATTTCGCGGTGAAAACATACCGGACGGCATCCCAGCGCAGGTGACGGCGGAGTGCCCAGATGTCGTACTCTCCATGACATGGACGATGTGCAGAAGGCTGCGGCGGGCTTGTTCGCTGCGTGGTGCGTCAACGACCTCGAAGAGTGGTTCACCATGGCGTCGACCAGCCGTGAGGCGGTGGCGCGGGTGCCGTCGTGGGTGCCTTTGCCGCGCCAGGTGCGCACCCGAGGGTTGTCCGACGCCCACAGCCGTGTGGCGATCAGCGTCATGGGTGTGGCGTTCGCGGCGGCCAGCGCCGCCGGGGTTGTCACCCGCGGACGCTCGCCGGTGTTCCGCGGGGCCCTGCTCGGTTTTGGGCTGCACGGGTACGGCCACCTGCTCGCCTCGGCGCTCACCCGCGGCTACACCTCCGGTGCGGTGAGCGCCGCGACCACGGTGATCCCCTACTGGCACTGGGCCCGCAAGGTCCTGGCTGACCACGACCTGTCCGACCACGACCGTGGCGCCATCACCTATGCGCTGGCTGCCGTCCCGGTGCTGCTTGGCGCCCACGGGCTCGCCTACGCCATCGTTCGCGACCGTTCCCTCGGCCCGCCCCCATGAGGTAGACACCGCGGCTGGTCACAGCCGGACGTCGAGGTCGAACGCGAGGACCAGGGCACGGGCAAGGGCGTGCTCCTGGGCAGGCAGCAGATATCCGATGGTGCGCCGCACCGCGCTGGCCGCGACGGTTGTGACGTTGTCGCAGCAGATGACGCAGTCGTGGTCCAGGCCGTTGGCCGGGCCGACGGGCACCTCGGTCGACAGGCCCCTGGCTGTCGAGGTGATCGGTGCGACAGTGAGGCTGAGGCGGTGGGGCCGGACGATCTCGCGGGTGAGGACCACCGCCGGGCGTACCTTGTCCATCTCGACCAGGCAGACCGGGCGCATCAGTCCAGGTCCTGCACGGGTTGGGTCGTGGCCCACTGCGCCAGCACGTCGAGGCTGTCGGGGGCCGTGACGCCAGCGAGGATCGCTGCGTCCCGCTCGGCGAGCACCCGTCGCAGGTGCCGTTCGAGAGCGAGCTCGACCACTGACGCCCGGCTGCGTGCGTCGCCTGAGGCGACGAGGCCGTCAACCGACCGCACGAGGTCGTCCGGCAGCCGGACGGTGATCTGGGTGCTCATCCCAACATGGTATCGGAACCGGGATGCAGATCTGGCTGGCACGGTGCGTTCGGAACACTGTGCTGTCAGGTGACGAAGACGACGGGGGTGCCCAGGGGGACGGCGGCGAACGGGTCGAGCTGGTCGGCGGGGATGCGCAGGCAGCCGTTGGAGATCTCCCCGCGGTGCGTGGGGTAGGCGTGGATGGCGATGGGGGCCGGCCCGGTCTTGAAGGTGTCAAGGGTCGGTGAGTGCGAGCCGAGGTAGACGAACACCGGCGAGTAGGCGGCGTTGTGGTCGGGGGCGATCGACATGACGAAGGTGCGTTCGCGGGGGGTCGGGGTCTCCGGTTTGCCGAACCCCGCTTCGGTGGTCGTCGTGACCGTGCCGTTCGTGACGATACTCACCGTGCCTGCCGTGGGGTCGACCCGGATGAGGGTGTCGAGCATGGCGGTGGTCGTCTGCGGCCCGTACACCCAGCCGGTGACCGCGTTGACCTTGTCAGGTCCGACCCTGCTCGGCAGGTCGCGCCGCGCGACGAGCATCACCTGCAGCCAGTCGTCGGTGCGTGCCACGACGGGGTACCCGGTCACACCTCGGTACGCCTCGACCGGGAGCGTGGCGAACGGCGCCCCGCCTGGGGCGTCGTACACGGCGACACCAGCCTCGTCGATGGGGTAGACCACCTCACCGGTGGGGGTGGCGAACGGGTCGGGGTCCATCGGAGCTTCGGGCAGCAGGGCCCACGGGGTGGCGGCCTCCAACGTCGTCAGGTCCACCGGACCAGGTGGGCCGATGGTCGGGGTTGGTGTCGCGGTGCTCGTGGTCCGCGCAGCTGTCGTTGGCGTCAACGTGGGCAGCTGCCCAGGCGACGAGCACCCAGCCAGCACAAGGGCCAGGCCTATGGTGACCGCGGAACACCGACGCACCCCACCCAGGGTAGTCATCCGACGCCAGCTCGTGGTGGACATCGTGCAGACCGGGACTGCACGTGCGACCGCCCCCGGCCGCTCGTCAGCGCTCCGCTGCGTCGTCCGGGGCAGACGGGCGGGACAGCTGCCACCAGGGCTGTCCGTCGGGGGACGGCGAGGTCGTCGGCGCGGCTGGGTAGCAGGTGGGTGCTCCAGCCGTGGGTGGTGGTGGCGTCGCAGGCGCTGGGTACTGAGGCCGGATCGGCGCGGGTGCAGAAGGGACTGGGAGGGCCATGCTCGAAGGTTCCACAGGCTCAGACGAGCCCGTCGACGATGAGGGTGGTGCCGCGGGTGGTGCCGGCGACGTGGGTGCCACGAACGGCCCGACGGATGCCGGAGCTGCCAGTGCCGCGGGGGGTGCTGGTGCGGCAGGTGCTGGTGCGTCCGGCGACCCCGGTGCCACGAATGGCCCGACGGATGCCGGAGCTGCCGGTGCCGCGGGGGGTGCTGGTGCGTCCGGCGACCCCGGTGCCACGGATGGTTCGGCGGAGGCTGGTGTGGGTGCCAGTGGCGCGGGGGCTGGTGCTGGGGAAGCAGCGGGGATCGCAGGGCTCGTCGCGGGCGGGTGGTCGGCAGGCACAGGTGGTGTGGCCGGTGCTGGCGACGCCAGTGGGGACAGGGCTGGGATGGGAGGGCTCGTCGCCGGAGGGCCGGACGTGGGGGGTGTGCTGGGCTGGCCGGGTGGGACGGGGGCCGTGGCGGGTGTGTGTGGGGTGGGCGTCGGTGGTTCGGGCTGCCCCGGGGTTGTGGTGGGCTGGGGCGCGGCAGGCGTGGAGGGCGGCTGTGGTGCGGCCGGGGGAGCGGCAGGGGCCTGTGTGGACGTCGGCGGCTGTGCCGGGCTCGTTGTGCCAGGTTGGGTTGCCGGGATGGGGGTGGGGGCGGCCGGGAGCGCGTACGGGAACGACGCTGGTGGTGTGGGCAGTGCGGGGTGTGGAGGTTGGGCAGGGGTAGGCGACGCGGGGGTGGCGGGGAGCGCGTACGGGAAAGGTGCGGGGCTTGGGGGTTGTGGCGTCGTGC
>WRCL01000322.1 GCA_009783975.1 Micrococcales bacterium | reverse complement strand
CGCCGACCCGCGCTGACGGCGCCCACGACACCGACGTCGACTGCCGTGGACCCGGGCTCAGACGACGACCCGGTCGAGGGCGGTGCGCAGGTCGGCCGCGGTGGGGAAACGGTCGGCGGGGTCCTTGGCCAAGGTGCACGCGACGATCGCGTCGAGGGCCGGCGGCACACCGGCGCGCAGCATCGACGGGCGCGGGGGGACGGCCTCGATATGCGAGGTGACCACGGCGAACGTGTCTTCGGAGACAAAAGGCGGCCGTCCTGTGAGCGCCTCGAACAGCATGCAACCGGTGGAGTAGATGTCGGCGCGCCCGTCGACGTGCCCACCACGCGCCCGTTCGGGGGCGAGGTAGTTCGCTGTGCCCAACAGCTCGTGCGACAGTGCCGCCGAGCTCATGACACGCGCGATCCCGAAGTCGACGACCTTGACCTGGCCGTCGGGGGTGACCATGACGTTGCCCGGTTTGATGTCACGGTGGACGACGCCTTTGGCGTGCGCGTGGGCGAGGGCCGAGGCGACGTCGGCGACGATCCGCACAGCCTGGCGCACCGGCAACGGCCCGGCGGCGATCATGTGGTCCAGGCTCGTGCCCTCGACGTACCGCATGGCGATGTAGCGCGGACCAGTGTCGTCAGCAGCGTTGGTGTCGATGACGTCGACGACGCAGGGATGGTCGAGCTTGCCGGAGGTGAGCGCCTCACGGCGGAACCGGTCACGGGCCGCGGCGTCCCCAGCAAGGTTGCCGAACAGCACTTTCACCGCGACGTCCCTGTGCAGGCGCTGGTCGTAGGCACGCCACACCACGCCCATCCCACCGTGCCCGACCTGTGTGAGCAGCTCGTACCGGCCGGCGAGCACGTCACCGACCGTCGGCTGGTCGGTCAAGACCTGTCCCTGCCCGTCACGTGGCAGACCTGCACGTGGTCCGGTGCGTGCCGCGTCCGCCGTGGGCCACACGGCGAGCGCACCGAGCGCCGCCGCGAGCTTGGGGTCGCCGGAGGGGAACGTCAACGAGTCGCTCACCTGCGCCATGGCCTGCATGAGCACGGGGGTGTACCCGGCGCCGCCGGTGAGGTACACCCCAGCAGGTCCCCCCGGCCCGGCCTGGGCGACCGTCTGGGCGACCAGTGCGCTGATCTGGGCCACCGGCCCGGCGACGAGGCTCTCGTACTCGGCACGGGTGAGCGCGACCGTCGCCTCGAGCCCACCAGCGGCGACGACGACCGTCGTGTCGCAGTAGTCCGAGAGCACCTGGCGCGCTGTGCGGACCGCGTCGAGCACGACGAGCGCCTCACCGCGGTTCTCTGGTGCGGCCAGGGCGTCGGCGAGGTCGCTGCGCCCGTCCTCGGCGAGCCGGGCGACGAGCGCGGCGAACACCAGGTCGTCAAGGGTGTTCCCGCCGAGGCGGTCGTCCCCGGCGTTCGCCACGACGGTCAACGGGGCCTGCCCGCGATCGCCGACCTCGAGGACCGCGACGTCGCAGATCCCCCCACCGACGTCGACGACCACGACGCGCGTGCCAGGGGCGAGGCGGGCCGAGACCAGGGCGTGGCCTGCGGCCAACGACGCGGGGACCGTTCGGACCGTCTGCGCGTCGAACCCTGCCAGCACTGCTGCTTCGCGCAGGTCGGCGAGCTGGCCAGCAGCCCACCACCCCGGGTGGGTGAGCACGAGCGTCGCCGGGGTGCTGCCCCCGGCAGCGGCGAGCGCCCGGTCACGTACCGCCGCGAGCACGTGCGAGGCGACCTGGGGCGCAGGGACCTTCTGCCCGTCGAGCAGCACCGGCCCTCGCCCGAGGCACGCCTTGGGCGAGGCGACGAACACCTCAGGGTACGACCGCCGGCAGTGCAGGGCCGACTGCCCGGCACGGGGGTTGTCGTCGGGGTACGCCACCGCCGAGGGCATCGCGTCGCCGGCCATGTCGAGCTTGACCTTGGTCGCCAGACCACCGGCGACGCGCATCGCCGCGCTCGTCGTCGACGTGCCGAAGTCGACCGCGAGCACCCATCGCTCTGCGGTTGGCTGGTGCTGGGTCCGCGGTGCCACCTGTCCTCCCGGGGCCAGCCTACCGACCACTGGTCAACTGATCGCCGCTTTGCGCCGGCAACGCGATGTGCTCGGCACCCAGCGGTGCACGACGCAGACGAAACCTCGCAGGTCAGGGAGCCTCGACCTCGGCGGCGAGCCGGGTGACGACACCCGAACCGGCGCCGAACGCCGCCTGTGCCATGGTCAGCACCTGCTCTGCCGCGTCACGCCGGGCCAGCTCAGCGGTGGCGACGACCAGACGGGACAGCTCGCGCGCGTCGCGCCGCAACGCCTGCGGTGCCAGCTGCAGGTCCACCAGACGTCCGCCGACGTCGGTGACGACGGTGACTTCACGGTACGCCGACGACGCCCGTCCACGCACCTGGCCCATCCCGGCCCGGAACCCCGCGGCACCGTCGGCCCGCCCTCGGGCGTCGGCGAGCCCCTGCTCGACCCGGGTCTGGGTATCGTCGGCCCACTGTCGCCAATCACCGTCAGGCACGTGCCCACGCTACCGGTTGCCGACCACCGCCGACGAACGAGAACCTGCTCAGCCTTGGTCCAAGGACAACAGGTCGGCGTCGGTCTCGCGGCGCAGCAGCTCACGTGAGGCACCTTCGGCGACGGCGACGACCGGGGGCCGGGCGACGAGGTTGTAGTTCGAGGCCATGGCGCGCCCGTACGCACCAGTGGCGGCGACGGCGAGCAGGTCCCCGCGGCGCACGTCGGCGGGCAGCTGCACGTCGCGCACGACGATGTCACCAGACTCGCAGTGCTTGCCCACGACCCGGGCCGTGACCATCTGGGCCGACCCGGGGCGTGAGGCGAGCACAGCGTGGTAGTCGGCTTGGTACAGCGCCGGACGGATGTTGTCGCTCATCCCCCCGTCGACCGACACGTACGTGCGCACGGTCCCGTCGGCGAGCGCAACGGGTTTGACCGTCCCCACCTCGTACAACGTCATCCCGGCGGGGCCGACGACGCAGCGGCCTGGTTCGAAGGAGAACCGGGGCAGCGGTGTGCCCAGCCGCCCGGCGGTCTCCGCCGACGCCGCAGCAAGGTCTTTTGCGATGCGCTCGAAGTCCAGCCCGACGTCACCGGGCAGGTACGCGATCCCGAACCCTCCGCCAAGGTCGACCTCCTCGACGAGCACGCCGGTGGCCTGGGCGAGCTCAGCGCGCAAGGTGAGGACCTTGTCGACCGCTGCGACGAACCCTCCGGGGTCCAAGATCTGCGACCCGATATGTGAGTGGATCCCCGCCAGGTGCAGCTCGGGCCGGGCGAGCACCGCACGGAACGCCACCATCGCTGCCGAGTCGGGGCCGCCGACGGTCGACAACCCGAACTTCTGGTCCTCGTGGCTGGTGGAGATGTACTCGTG
>WRCL01000321.1 GCA_009783975.1 Micrococcales bacterium | reverse complement strand
ACGGTTCGCGACAACCCCGTGTTCGTGCGAACAACCCCATCGCACCACTGTGCCCGACCGGCACGACGTCGCGGACCACCGGTGTGCGACAGTGCCCGCCCCCCGGGGCTGGGGACGGTTCGCGACAACCCCGTGTTCGTGCGAACAACCCCATCGCACCACTGTGCCCGACCGGCACGACGTCGCGGACCACCGGTGTGCCCGCCGCCCGGGGCTGGGGACGGTTCGCGACAACCCCGTGTTTGTGCACAGGGCACGGGTTTCTGTTTGTATCCTGTGCTCATGGCTGTCAAAGAGGACACCACGTCTGAGCCGGGCCGGACCCCGCGAGACGACCCTCGCTACCTGCGCGTGCGCGCGGCGTTGCGCCGCGCCGTGCTCGAGCTCGCTGCGGACCGCCCCCCCGAGGAGATCACCGTCGCCGAGCTCACCGCCGCGGCAGGGGTCTCGCGCACGGTGTTCTACAGCCACGCGTCGTCCCCGGTGCGCCTGCTCGCCGAGGCCCTGTTCGCCGAGGTGCTCCCCGACAGGCTCGAGCTGGCGATGGCCAACAGCCAAGAAGCGTTCGGCCCCCTGTGGCGCGAGGGGTACCTCGCCCTGCTCGGCTACGTCGAGGCCCGCCGCGGCGTGTACGCCACCGCCGTCGCAGCCCGCTCGGGGCTTCTTGGCGCCCTCGTGGACTACTACACCGAGCTCGCGACCACGGCAGTCGACGCGGTCGTCGCGCGGATGGCCGAACCCGTCTCGCCGTCCTGGCGCACCATGGCCGTGCACCAGCACGCCCACGGCGCCATCGCGATCATCGAAGCCTGGCTCAACGCCGCCCCAGGCACCACCCCAGACGACATCGTCGACGCCTACCTCGCCCTGGCCCCCCCATGGCAGCTCGCCCGTCCCGGCCCCGACGGCCGCATCGTCCTGCACCGCCCCCAAACCGGGGCCGGGGGCGCGTGAGCCGTCCTGCTGTCACGATTCCCGCACACACCGAGCTCGATGGCTAGATGGTGACACCACACGCTGTCTCACGATGAGCGTGTCGGTGGTCGTCACGACAACATCATGCCTCGTCGTCAAGTTCCATGAGTTCCCAGGAGTAGTCTGGGCCGGCGTCGCGGACCATCGCGTCGGGTCGGACCAGCGCCCACTGGTCGAAGTTCCGGGAGGCGTTGAACAGCCGCAGCCTGGTCCCGTCGCCGAAGAAGAAGGTCGCCGACATCGACGGAGTCTCGACATCGGCGCCGACCAGGACCTTCCCGTCGAGCGTCGCGATCCCTTGCTTCATCTTCTCGTCGCGGTCGTGGAAGTTCGCGACCAGCACCCTGTCAGGCGTCTCGAGACGCCAGAAGGCGAACACGACGTTCAGGTGCCACTGCCCCATGCGCGGACGGTCAGGGCGCGGTTCGCCGATGTTCGTGACGAAGGAGTAGCCATCGCACAGCCTCGACCCCCACAGCGGCAGGCCGAAGGCTCCGGCCAGATCTGAGCGCAGGTCGGCCGCGGGACCTGTCGTAGGGTCGGAAGGGGAGCTCATCGTCGTCTCTCCAGTCGATCGGTGTCGTCGGACCACGGTTCGTCCGGGCGTCTCAGCTTCCAGGAGTAGTCTGCGCCAACGACTCGGATCATCTCGTCAGGCCGGAAGAGGCACCACTGGTCTGAGTCCCGCGAGGCGGTGAACAGCCGCAGCCGGGTTCCGTCGGCGAAGAAAAACGTCGCGGACATCGACGGGGGCTCGACATCGGAGCCGGCCAGGACCTTCCCGTCGAGCGCGGCCACCCCCATCTTCATCTCCTCGCGGTCGGCGCCGCTCGCGGCGAGCACGGCATCTGGTGTCTCGATGCGCCAGGTCGCCATATGGACCCCCAAGTGCCACTGTCCCCACCACAGCTGCATGCGAGGCGTATTGTGGACAAGTTTGGGCTGGCCGATTTCTAGCATGAAGATGGAACCAATACCGAAGCCAGACATCCGTGGTCCCCAGACCGGCAACCCGAACGCTCCGGTCAGGTCTGCACGCAAGTCAGCGGCGGGATCCACCGCTGGCCCAGGGCCGTCGCTCATCATAGCCTCCTCCAATCTCCAGCCTAGCCCGGAAAGCCGTCTCCGGGACGGTGGAATGTTTTCAAGAGCTCGTCGACCATCTTCTGGTAGTCCATGTTCTGCCCGTGGACCACATCGTGGACCTTGCCGCGCTCAGGACCTGTCAGCTCTCGTCCCATCCTGTGTTCGACCTCCCGCACAGCGTCGTTGACCTGAGCGTGCTGTCTCGTTTTCGAGAGGCGACCAGCCCTGCCCGCACGGATCGGGACGCAGTGTGCCATCGGCGTCAAGGGGAGCGCGCGTCATGATGCGTTCGAAATAGAATCGACCGTCTGGAGTCGGCCGGATAGGAGCACGTCCTTCCGGGTCGTCGCCGCCCCAAGGACCACCCGGAGGGTGAGAACAAGTCCCCCCGAAAATTGCAGCAACCCATGTTCCAATGATTCTCGTTCTAGTTTTCATGATGTCATCCCCGTCGTCTGTTAGCACGGCCGACCCGGGTCGATGTTCTCGCTAGCCACTCGCCACCAGCCTTGCCCTTGCGGGTCGGGAGGAATGTTTCCCTCGTCGTCCCGGACCGGAAGCCATCGTTGCATGACAACCGTGGCGTAGAAGCGCCCCCTGGGGTCAGGCAGAACGGTGTCGCGCCCCGCGGCGACCAACTCGACTCCAGTACTGTCGACGCAAGCCGTCAGCTTTGCGGTGTAGTTGCCCTCCGGGTCGGTATCACTATACTCATCGACCCAGGTACTCGTGACTACGAGCTGTCCCACAGCGCGGTATCCAAGCCCGCTGAATAACAGCGCGTCGTCAGTCACCGCGCCCGACGCATCACCTGTGGTGAGGGGCACGAGTCTAGTGTCCCAGTCGCGGAACCCGTCTTGAAATACTGCGTTCAAAGTGTCCGAGTAGTGCAGGTATGCATTCTGGACCTCGGCGCTGCTGGTCTGAATGTGATCGGATGGCGGGTTAGTGCTCGGTATGGTGCTATGGATCGCAATGTCGGCGCTGGGGCTGGGTGTGTTCTTTCCGGCGCACGCCGAGAGCCCAATCGCGGCAACGGCGAGCGCCCCAAGAGTGAGCGCGGCGCGTGTTGTGTTCATTGTCCGCTCCTGTCGGGGTCGATGACAGAAGTCGCCGTCGCGGTGATCGTCCGGTCACCACAGCGAGCGCCGGCCACACGGGTCCCACGAGAGCCAGACCGACCCTGAACACCTGGGGCCAAGCCACCACTTCGCGCGCCAGCCAGCGGCACGCAAAGGCCGCGCGGTCTGAGTTGGGCTCTCCTGACGTTCCCGTGGGTGGTAACTGCGGTGCCGTGGGCTGGTAGCTGCGGCTTTCGGTGTTGAAGGTGCGGCACGCCGCGCCCTGGCTAGGT
>WRCL01000320.1 GCA_009783975.1 Micrococcales bacterium | reverse complement strand
GGGCGGGACGACGACGGGCGAAGATGTCGTCGTCCTCGGGGTCGAGCTCGAAGACGGACTCCACAGCGTCGCTGACGCCGGTGCCATCGTCGACGGCCGGTGTCACCGGCTCGGACGAGGCACCGGTCGCCTGGCGCGCACTGCGCCGGGCCTTGTCGGCCCGGCGCAGGCGATGTGCGACGATGTCGTCGTCCTCCTCCGAATCGAGCTCGAAGAGCTCAGGGGAGTCGGACACGGTGGCTATGCCTCCGGCTCTGGCGCTGGCTCTTTGTTACCGAGCAGCTGGGAGAACGTCGGGACCTGGTCCTGAGGCACCCCGAGCAGGAGTCGCTGGCCTGCACTGGCGGCGAGAACAGCCTGGCCCATGATCTCCTGGAAGTAGTCCGGCGCGTGGAAGCCGTACGAGTTCTCGGAGTATGCATAGTCCATGTAGAAGTTCGCGAAGTTGTGGTACTTCTGCGCCAGGGCGAGGACGTCCTCAGAGACAGTTCCGGCGTCCTTGGCGTCCTTGAGGGCACTGATGAAGCTCATGACCTCGTTCATCGACCGGTCCCGAGTGGTGAGGTACCGGGTCTGGATGTGGTTGACGCGGGCTTCGAGCTCGACGGTCGAGCCGGGGTGGCAGGTGCCGCACGAACCGTTGACGTCAGCCATCGGGGAGGCGATGCGGTGGTTCGAGACCTTCTGGCCACCGTCACGGACGAACGCCATGTGGCAGTCGGCGCACGCAACCTTGTTGTCAGCGTGGACACCTTGTGACCACATCTCGAACTCAGGGTGCTGAGCCTTGAGGACGCGAGCGCCTGTGTCTCCGTGACCGAAGTCGGTGAAGCCCTTCTTGACCTCACCATCGGCGTTCGGGATCTCGACGTTCTCGTAGTACTCCCACGCACCGTTGACAGTGCTTCCGTGGTGCCACGGGAAGGTGAGGGTGTAGCCGCCGCCCTTGAAGTAGTACTCAACGTGGCACTGGGCACACACGTACGAGCGCATCTCGTTGTTGGTCGCCTGGGTGTTGACGTCGTAGTTCTCGTCCTGCTTCAGCGCCTTGAGGGCGTTGATGAGCGCCGGACGGGTGATCCGCAGCTTCATCGTCTCGGCGTCGTGGCAGTCGACACAGGCGATCGGGCCCATCTCGGTGCCGGCAGGGGCCTTGGCGTCGAAGATGTTGACGAGCTCGGTGTACGGCACGGAGTTCATCTGTGCCCAGCCATCGGCGCGCTGCGCCTCAGAGTTGCCACCACCGAGGATGTTGACGATCTCGGGGACCGAAGCGTGGCAGTTCGCGCATGCACCAGGCTGCGGGCCGCCCTTGTCAGCAGGCCGGTTCACCAGTGCCAGGACACGCAGGGTCTGCTGCTGGTCGATGAGCATCCACTCGTGACCGCGCAGGTGACGGTAGTCCTTGGCGAACGCGTAGCCGTTCCAGAACGTCTTCAACCGCGGGTCTTCTCCGAGCTTGGAGGGAGTGACCTTGGCGTCGTCGCCTGTGAGCTGCGACCGGGCATCTTCGTAGAGCACCGCGTCAGCCTCTGGTGGGTTGCCGGCGTCCTTCGTGCGCCGCTCGTCGTCGGTGATCGGAACCCATGCACTCACGTGGTGGGTCGGGGTGATCTGCCGCGTCAACCGGTACGCGTCGTACTGGGTGGGGTAGTTCTTGCCCCACTCCGCCGGGTCCCACGTCTCGTTGGTGAGGGGCACAACACGGCTGTACGTGCTGACCTCGCCCTCGGCCTTGCGGTCGCCGATATTGGCGATCAGGTACGCAAGCCCCGCGGTGACGAGGGCCGCGACGGCCGCCACCAGGACTAGGGGCCAGATACGTCGCCTGGGTGCAAGGTCATATGCCTTGTCGGTCTCGCTCATCGCGATCTCCTCTTCTCTAGTCGTCGTGGCCGACGCTGGCGTGGCACCGGGAGCACGAGATTGTCTCGCCGGTTGTGCGGTCAGTGTTGATCTGCTCGGTCATGCCGGCATGGCACGACAGGCAGGCTCGGTCGGTGATCTCGCGGGAACTGTCACGGATCTCGATGTTCGTCGGGAAGTTCCCGGTGGTGAACGCCGTGGAGTGACGGATCCCGTCCTCCATCTGCGCTGCGTACCGCTTGACCATGTTGCCGTGCGGCAGGTGGCAGTCGTCACAGACCGCCACGTTGGCGTGCCCGCCCTTCTGCCACGCCTCGTACTGCGGCTTCATGACGTGGCAGTTGGTGCAGGTCTCTGGTTTGGTCCCCAGGTACGACGTGGCCTCGGAGTAAGACACCGTGAACCCGCCTAACCCGATCGCCGTCCCGACGAACACAGCCGCGACAGTAGCCGCGACCCTGTGTGCGGGCCATCTGGTCGAACTTGGCTGCTCTGCCATCGTCCTCACCTTGCTGGGCTGCGGCTAGTTTTTACAACACGGACCCTAGTGATACCGCCCAAGGCTGACCAAGGCCTTTAGTCCTAGCTGGCGGCTCCCACCTGTGCCCTCCCGCAGAGGACGTCTCTGGCCTGCGGCAGGACCGCTGCCAAGCGTACGACGTCCGCACAGTTTCGGCCACGGACGACCACCCGTGTGGTGGCCACGGTCCCACGTGCGGCACACGGCGGCGTCCCAATAGACACAAGTCCGACCGGTCGTCGTGGTGCCTGCCGGGACCGCACACGCCCTGGAACGAAAACCCACGGCCGTGACCTGCGACGACCTGGGGTCAGACGGGCTGGTCGGGGTACAGCCGGGCTTCGACAGAACCGAACGCCACATAGCCGTAGACCGGTGTGGGGTAGCCAGGCACGACCTTGGTCTCATGTCCGTCAACAGTGGTGACGACCACTCCGTTGGTCGAGCTGAGGTCGACGACCTGCCACATCCCGTTGACGAGGTCCATACGCGCATGGGTCTTGGACAACGAGCGTGTCGAGTCCATGATGGGCAGCAGCTGGACCCCCGGCTCGTCGGTCTGCGGCCGCCGCCCGACGAGGAACGACCGTGACTGCACACAGAACCTGCGTCCGTCGGCCAGGGCGAGCGTCCACGGCTGGAACGAGGGAAGGTCCGCCATGACGGTCGCCTCAAGGTCGCCGTCGTCACCTGACAGCAGCGCGAGGTTCACCGGCAGGGTCGGCGGTGCCGGGGCAACAGGCACAGCAGGACGCGGGGCAGGCGCCGAGTCGTCGAGCAGGTCCAGGGGCGGGCCGTCGGTCACAGGTGTGGTCGGCGGGATCGGGGCGAGGTTGTCTGGCAGCGCCGTCGGCACCCGCAAGGGCACCGCGGGCGCGGGGGTGGCGGCAGGGACGTCGGCGACGTCGCCACCCTCGTCATCGGCCGACTGCGCTGGTCTGAGCCAGAACGCCCCTGGCCGCGCGAACACCGGGACCACACCACGGGGGGCCTGGACCTGCGGCGGCACAGGCGGCCGTGGCCCACCTGGGTCAGCCG
>WRCL01000319.1 GCA_009783975.1 Micrococcales bacterium | reverse complement strand
CCGACCTGCCCGCCCCAGGCCCGGGCGAGGCGATGCGTCGTCTTGCCCAGGTGGCCCCGCACGCTGCTGTCGTCGTGCTCGCCGGAGCTGACGACACCGAAGCGCTGGAACGAGCGTTGTCCATGGGTGCACGCGGTTTCCTCACCCCTGAGGTCAACCGCGCCGAGCTCGCAGCGGTCGCCGCGCACGTGCACGCCGTGTCGTCGATGGGGCCGACGAACCCGGCCCCGGCACCACGTGAACCCGAGCCGCGCCAACGCCAGACCTCTGACGCTGAACGCACCCAGCCGGTGCTCACCCGCCGCGAGCTGGAGGTGCTCGTCGGGATGAGCAACGGACGGTCGAACGCGCAGATCGGCCAAGACCTGTACCTGTCTGAGGACACTGTCAAGACCCACGCGCGGCGCCTGTTCCGCAAGCTTGGTGCCTCTGACCGTGCGCAGGCTGTGGCGATCGGGATGCGTCGCGGTCTCATCCAGTGAGCCAGGCGGGTGAATCCGACCGGGTGAAGACGCGGTCGCCGCGACACCCCGACGACACCCCGACGCCGCGACGTGGGCGTCCCAGCCCGCCCGTCCCAGGGCGTTGGCCGTGACCGCGCTGGGTACGATGACCCGGTGACCCCCACCACCGCCCCGTCGGACCCCTTTGGACTTGTTGGCCTGACTTTCGACGACGTGCTGCTGCTGCCTGGTGAGACTGACGTCGTCCCGTCGCAGGTCGACACGACCAGCCGCCTGACCCGCGAGATCGATGTGCGCTCGCCGCTGGTCTCCGCGGCGATGGACACCGTCACCGAGGGCCGCATGGCCATCGCCATGGCCCGCCACGGGGGTCTTGGGGTGCTGCACCGGAACCTGTCGATCGCCGAGCAGGCCCACCAGGTGGACCTGGTGAAGCGTTCGGAGTCGGGGATGATCACCGACCCGGTGACCGTCAGCCCTGATGCGACCCTCGACGAGCTCGACCGCCTGTGCGGCACGTACCGGGTCTCTGGGCTGCCGGTCATCGACGACGAACGCACCTTGCTGGGCATCATCACCAACCGCGACCTGCGTTTCGTGCCTGTACGTGACTGGGCGACGCTGCGTGTGCGCGAGGTGATGACCCCCATGCCGCTGGTCACCGCCCCCGAAGGGATCGAGCGGGCCGACGCCGCGGTGTTGCTGGCCCGCCACAAGATCGAAAAGCTGCCCCTGGTCGACGTCGACGGGCACCTGGCGGGCCTGATCACCGTCAAAGACTTCGTCAAGACCGAGCAGTACCCCAACGCGACCAAAGACTCCGAGGGCCGCTTGCGCGTCGGCGCGGCTGTCGGTTTCTACGGTGACGCGTGGCAACGTGCGACAGCGCTGGTCGACGCTGGTGTGGACGTCCTGGTCGTCGACACCGCCAACGGCCACGCCCGCGCCATGCTCGACATGGTCCGCCGGCTGAAATCTGACCCTGCCACCGCGGCCGTGCAGGTCGTCGGCGGCAACATCGCCACCCGCGAAGATGCCCAGGCCCTGGTCGACGCTGGTGTCGACGCGGTCAAGGTCGGTGTGGGCCCCGGGTCGATCTGCACCACCCGCGTTGTCGCTGGTGTCGGTGTGCCCCAGGTCACCGCGATCTGGTTGGCGGCCCAGGCCTGCCGCCCCGCTGGGGTGCCTCTCATCGGCGACGGTGGCCTGCAGTACTCCGGCGACATCGCCAAAGCCCTCGTCGCCGGCGCTGACACGGTCATGCTCGGTTCGCTGCTCGCCGGCTGCTCAGAGTCTCCAGGCGAGCTCGTCTTGCGCAACGGCAAGCAGTACAAGCAGTACCGCGGTATGGGCTCAGTTGGCGCCATGGCCTCACGCGGCCGCGTCTCGTACTCCAAAGACCGCTACTTCCAGGCCGACGTGGAGTCCGACGACAAGATCGTCCCCGAAGGTATCGAAGGCCAGGTCCCCTACCGCGGCCCCCTCGCCGCCGTCGCCCACCAGCTCGTCGGCGGCCTGCACCAGTCCATGTTCTACGTCGGCGCACGCACCATTGGTGAGCTGCAGTCCCGCGGCCGCTTCGTGCGCATCACCACCGCCGGCCTCAAAGAGTCCCACCCCCACGACATCCAGATGACCGTCGAAGCCCCCAACTACGCCCGCCACTGACAGTCCCACGGGACCGGCAAGACGGTGGGGACGGTTCCTACTGTCTTGCGGACCTCCGCCACCGGCGGAGGTCCGCAAGACTGAGGAACCGTCCCCACCGTCTTGCCGCGTCCCCAGCTGCAGTTGGTGACGCGCGGGCACACCCCCAACCTCGGGGTGCTCGCTGTCCTTGAGCACACAACCGGCCCACTGACTGATGTGCATCAGCACACGAAGCCGCGATAAATTGTCGGCACCCCGTCAAGGAGGGCGCACGTGAGCGAACCGGCACGAGCTCGACGAAAGCCAGCACGCAGGCGCGGCCGCGCCGACGCCCTCGACCAGGGCGCCCAGGCGTTGGCCGCAGCCCGCGCCGCCACCCACAGCGCCGCCTCAGGTCTGATCTCCGACGAGCCCGCAGACGTCGACAGGCTCGGACGCGACGACCTGTCGTCACATATCGCCACAGTCATCGCCACGCTGCCGCCCCCGTTCACGATCGCCGTCTACGGAGACTGGGGTGAGGGCAAGACCAGCCTGCTCAAGCACATCCGCGACAAGGTCCGCACCGAGTCCGACGACGGTGGCGCGGGCGCCTGCTACACCGTCTGGTTCGACCTGTGGCAGCACCAAGACGACGTCAACCCCGTGCTCGCCATGCTCCAGATGGCCCGTGCTGAGCGGGACAAGACGAACACCTTGCTGGCCAAGGCGGTGAGCAAGCTCGACGCTGTCATCCCGCTCATGTGGACGGCCATGGACCACCTGCCGAAGGTCGGGTGGGGTGCAGATGCCGGGCCGAAAGTTGAGGTGTCGCTGGCTGGCCTGGGCAGCGACTACCAACGCCACCGTGACGCCCGCCGCGAAGACCGGATGGAAGTCCTCGACGCCCAGGTGAGGTTGCACGAGCTGTTCGCCGAGGTCCTCGACACCCTGGCTGGAGACGGCCGGGTGGTGTTCTTCGTCGACGACCTCGACCGTTGCCTTCCCGAGCATGTGGTCGACCTGCTGGAGAAGATCCGCCTGTTCATGAACCACAAGAAGTGCGTGTTCGTCCTCGGCGTCGACGAGCAGGCTGTGGAAAACGCCATCAAGGAAGCCAAGGACTACAAGGACGAAGAGATCGCCGGCCGGTACCTGGAGAAGATGATCCAGTACGGTTTCGACCTGCCCCCGGTGGACTCTGCCCAGCGAGACGAGTTCGTCATGACCGCCCTGCGCCAGGCGGTCGGCGACTCGCTGAGCGACGACCAGATCCACACGATCGTCACAGGTCTGTGGAGCTATGCGTTCAACGACCCCGAGGTCAACGCGTCCGT
>WRCL01000318.1 GCA_009783975.1 Micrococcales bacterium | reverse complement strand
GCCGGAAGTCGTACCGCGCGCCGCACGACGGGCAGAACCCTTCGACCCGTCCAGGTCCGTCGCTGCGCGTCTGCCCGACCTGCACCCCGCACGACGAGCACCTGCGGTGGCCCTCGGGCACCACAGGGTTGGCCATGACGGTCGGGGCGAGCACCGGAGTCGGTGCGACGGTCGTCACCCCCGCCCCCAGGCGCTGCACCCGCAGGCGCGCCACCGATGTGCTCAGCAGCCGTGGACGGTCAGGCCCGACCCTGTCCGACCCCAACGGCTGGGCCGCGAGCTGCGAGGGGCTCGCCTGGGCCCCGCCGGGCACCGGAGGCGAACCGCAGACGTTGCAGTACCCCTCCTGGACGGCGCCGCGACAACCGGGCACCACACAGCGGACCAGGACACTCACCGGCAGGCTCCTCAGCACCTTGGCGCGGACAACCCCATCCTACGGTGGCCGCGACGCGTCCTTGCGCTGTTCGCGTGCACCCGGGCAGCCTCGTGCGGTCACCCGCCGAGGTAGCGCAGGACCGCCAGGACGCGGCGGTGGTCCGCGGCGTCCGGTTCCAGGTCGAGCTTGGTGAAGATCGCCGCGACGTTCTTCTCCACGGCCCCGTACGACAGGGACAGGGCTTCGGCGATGGCACCGTTGGAGCGTCCCTGGGCCATGAGCTCGAGGACTTCTCGTTCACGGGTGGTCAGGCGGTCGAGGCTGGCGGTGCGCCGTCGGGCGCCGAACAGCTGGGTGACGACTTCGGGGTCGAGCACGGTCTGGCCGTCGGCGACGTCGCCGAGCGCGTCGAGGAACTCCCCGACGTCGGCCACGCGGTCTTTGAGCAGGTAACCCACACCCTGGGCTCCGCCAGCGAGCAGCTGGGAGGCATAACGCGTCTCGATGTGCTGGGAGAACACCAAGACAGGAAGGTCTGGATCAGCTGTGCGCAAGATGAGCACCGCGCGCAGGCCCTCGTCGGTGTGCGTGGGGGGCATACGGATGTCGGCGACGACGACGTCGGGGCGTTGCCCTGCGGCGACGAGGTCGGTCACTGCGGTGACCAGCGTGGCGCCGTCGCCCACCTCAGCGACGACGGTGTGGCCGCGGCGTCCGAGCAGCGCGACCAGACCGTCGCGCAGGATCACCGAGTCCTCCGCGACGACGACGCGCAGCGGTCTCATGCCACAGCCACGGTCGCGCAGTCCACGGACATCACCCTAGTGCGTTGGCTGCTCGGTCGTGCTTGCCGCGGGCACGACCGCGCGTCGTGCCCGCACACCGAGATACGCCAGCGCCGCGACAAGACAGGCGCCATAGACGGCCACGTTGACAACGTCCAGCCCTCCGGCAGCGCCGGTGGCGATCGCCCTGATGACAGGCTCGGCCACCAGGGCGAACACACTGGCGATCGCGACGCATGTCGCCACACGCACCCGCACGTCGGCCCGCAGGTAGACGAACACCACGACGACCGCCCAGACCCAGGGCACGGTGAACGCCGCGACAGGCAGCGCGACCGAGACGACGTGTGTGCTGTCCACGGCGACGAGCAGCAGGACGAACAACCCGACCGTGTCTGCTGCCAGGCAGACGAGCGGGCGGCGCCTGTCCCACGGTGCTGGCACACGTACCCGGACCAGCACGAACGGCAAGAGCACCACCACGAAGCCGAGCAGCAGGCTCGCCACGGTGATCGCCCACCACCGGCCGCCACCTGTGAACGCCCAGCACACCGTGAGCAAGGTGACCAGCGACAAGACGAACGCTCCTGCGGACACCACCACCCGGCGCCCAGCCTGCACCAGCAAGGGCAGCGTGGTGACGCAGAACGCGGTGGCGATGGCGGCGAGCACGACGAAGAACCACGACAACGTACGGTCCACCGCAAAGTTCACGACAAAACAGGTGAACAGCGCCACCGCATACCCCACCGAGAACGTCCACAGCAGCCCACGACGCCACTGGGCGGTGCCCAGGGCTTTGAGCTCGGCAAGCCTCGCCTCGTATTCCTCGCTCTGGTGCTGCGCACCGGACACCTCGTCAGCAGCACCCAGGTCCGCCGGCAACGTCACGGTGACCACTGTGGGCCCGCCGAGGGGACTGGACAGGTCAAACGTGCCATCCACCGCGCGCACCCTCTCGACCAGCCCAGCCAGACCTGACCGTTGTCCGTCGTGCGACGGTTCGTGGACCTGGGCACCGCCGCGACCGTCGTCGCTGACGCACAAGTTCAGGGTGTGGTCGTGCTGGCGGATGTCGACCCGGATCTGGCACGCCCGGGCATGCTTTGCTGCGTTCGTGACGAGCTCGGCCACGGTGTAGTACGCGATCGAGGACACCGAGGGCGACAACGGCCGAGCCTCGTCGACGCGTACGTCGAGCCGGACCGGAACCACCGACTGCGCTGCCAGGGTCTCCAGCGCTACGGCCAGACCAGCGTCAAGCGCCGGTGGGTGGATCCCACGGGCGATATCGCGCAGCTCAACCAGTGTCTCTTTGGCCGTGGTGTGGGCCGAGCCGAGCAACGCCACCAGCTGCGGGTCGCCGTCGGGCCCGATCTGTTCACGGGCCTCGCCCAGCTGCATCGCGACGGCGACGAGGCGCGCTTGCGTCCCGTCGTGCAGGTCCCTCTCGATCTGGCGCAGCCGTACGGCAGCGTCCTCGGCGACCTCGACCCGGGAGGCACGTAGCCGGGCGACCCGCACCGATGTCGGCGACGGCCCGAGCAGCCCCCGGGTCAGCGCGACGAACAGCGCGACAAAGCCACTCTGAAGCGCCGGCCACAACCACAAGAAGACCACACCCACAGCTGCCAGCGCGACGATACGCGGCGGTGTGTCCACGAACCACGCGACCGTGTCCGTAGAGACCGAAGCACCGCGGTGCCAGGTCCCGTCGTACGCCTGCTGCAGCGGCAGGAACCGGTACCACGCACCGTAGGTGACAGCACCCAGCCCGAAAGCCAGGAAAGTCATGCTGACCACCCACGACACGATGGTCAGGGGGAACATGAGAAACATGAACAGCAGGGCTCGCCACCCGTCGACATCGGCGAACATCGCGCCGAGGCCGCTCCAGAATTCGCGCGGCCGGACGAACGGCGGCGGGGCGGCGACGTCGACACCCAGGACGGTCCGTGCCAGCGCGCGGTACACCGCGCACCAACCACGTGCGCCGACGACCAGCGCTCCAACCAGCCACAACCCCACGACGATTATGAGCACCGCCGCGGCGAACGACGGTACGAAGACCACGTAGGCGAACGCGAACGGCGTGAGGAGCAGATGGAGCGACAGGTACCCGAGCTCACGCCAGGTCTGCGCGGCGAACGGGCCGTTGAGGAATCGTGAGGCAGGGCGGTCAGTGGGGGGTGCGGAAGTCATCGGTGCCATAGTCTCAGGCTCCTACCGCGATCGTCACGCCGGTATGGGGTCGTCCGCCGACTCCACGGTGGGGACAACCCCCG
>WRCL01000317.1 GCA_009783975.1 Micrococcales bacterium | reverse complement strand
CCCGCCGTGCGTTGGTGCCGATCCCGTACAGGCCGCTGCCACCAACGCCGTCGACCCCGGCACCGGCATCGCCCATCCCAACCACGCCAGTGCCCAGGACCGCACCAGACCTCGGGTGCAGGCCAGCCGCGTCCCCGGGGCTGTCGAGGCCGGTGCTGTCGAGGACGGTGACCTCTTTGGCACCCAGGTCGAGCAGGGCCCGCAGCGCGTCGCCGGCCCGACGACGTGCCCGGCCTTCGGCGTACCTGCCGGCGAGCAAGAACGTCGTGACGACCGCACCAACCTCGAAGTACAGCTCGGCGGTCCCATGCCGCCCAGCCCCCGCAGCCGGCCACAAGGTCGCATGCATCGTCATCCCGATACGCCCGGCCCCGCCGAACACCAGCGCCCACCACGACCACACCGTCGCCGCGACAACCCCCATCGACACCAAGGTGTCCATCGTCGACGAGCCGTGCCGTGCCGCCCGCGCCGCCGCCTGGTGGAACGGCCACGCCGCCCAGGTCACCACCGGCAACGACAGCACCGCGACAACCCACTGCCACCCGGGGAACTGCCACCCCGGAACCATGGATATCCCCACGACAGGCACCGTCAGCACCACCGCCCCCACCAACCTCGCCCCGCCCCGGCCCTGCGCACTCGCCAGATGCGACGTGGCACGCCAGACGCGACGCTCTGACGTCGCATCTGGTGTCTGCCGTCGCATCTCGCCGGTTGGCGGCCTGGGGGTGGCGACCAGGACGGTCGCGTCGTACCCGGCGGCACGGATGGTGTCGATGAGTGTCTGGGTGTCGACGTCAGCCGCGGGGTCGACGGTGACATGGGCGCGTTCGAGCGCGAGGTTCACCGTCGCGACGACCCCCGGGAGGCGGCTGAGCTTTTTCTCCACCCGGGCGACGCACGACGCGCAGGTCATCCCCACGACGGCGAGGTCAACCTCGACGACCGGCCCCGTGCCGGGTGAGGTCACAGCAGCGACCCCGGCGGAGCCATCTGGTAGCCGGCCTCTTCGACCGCAGCCGCAACATCTGCGTCAGCCAGCGGCCCGTCGCACGTGACGACAACCGACGACGACCCACCCGAGCGCAGCTCGACCTCCACCTCGGTGACCCCAGGGATCGCCTGCAGCTCAGTCGTGACATGGCGGACGCAGTGGTGACAGGTCATCCCGTCAACCAAGAACGTGGTGCGCACCCCGTCCTCCCTTCGACGCCCACAACGCTACTCCCTGCCCGCAGACCTGCCGGACGCCCACCGCACCGCGGACCAGGTGCAGCCCCACCACGCCAATGTTCGGCCCAGAGGGCAGACAATGGGACGGTTCGGACCGTCTTGCGAGCACCACGCCGATGTTCGGCGCAGCCGGACGAGGCGTCCCACGACCTCTCCCCCCGCGGTGGCGACGCCTGTGCGAGCGGGTCGGGGTGTCTTGCCGCCGCGCAGGCATCGGGTTTGGCGGGAAGGCCGGCACCAGCCGGCCGGGGGACTGCGTGGCGGCGAGACACCCCGGCCCGCGGACCCAACCGGGACCAACACACCCGACCAGAAGATCAGGCCTTGTCGTCAGCCACCTCGTCGTCGGCCGCCTCGTCCTCAGCCTCGACAGCCTCGTCCTCGACGTCCTCAGCTGCGTCCTGGACGTCCTCGACATCCTCGACCGCGTCCTCGACCGCTTGGGCAGCGGCCTGCTTCGCAGCGCGGCGCACGGCGCGCTCGGCGTCGTTGACGACGGCCTGCTTGCCCGAGACCGGTTCGCGGACGAGCTCGATGACCGCCATGGGGGCGTTGTCGCCCTTGCGGGGCTCGACCTTGGTGATGCGGGTGTAGCCGCCGTCACGTTCGGCCATGGCCGGGGCGATCGTCGTGAACAGCTCGTGGACGACGGACTTGTCGCGCACGACGGTCATGACCCGGCGGCGGGCGTGCAGGTCACCGCGTTTGGCGAAAGTGACCATCCGCTCGGCCAGGGGGCGCACCCGTTTGGCCTTGGTGTGGGTCGTCATGACCGAGCCGTGCTCGAAGAGCTGGGTGGCCAGCTGGGCGAGGATCGCCCGCTCGTGCGCCGGCCCAGCACCCAGCCGCGGCCCTTTGGTCGGTTTGGGCATCGTCGTTCAACTCCTTGGAAAAATCAGAACTGGGTGTCGTCGATGAAGGCAGGCTCGTCGTCGACGTAGTAGTCGGCCGGTTCGAACTCCAGCGGGGAGTCCTTGAGGTTCAGGCCCAGCTCGGCGAGCTTCTCCTTGACCTCGACGATCGACTTGGCGCCGAAGTTGCGGATGTCGAGCAGGTCAGCCTCAGACCGGGCGACAAGCTCGCCGACCGAGTGGATGCCCTCACGTTTGAGGCAGTTGTACGACCGGATCGTCAGCTGCAGGTCTTCTATCGGCAGCGCGAGGTCGGCTGCCAGGGCGGCGTCGGTCGGCGACGGGCCGATCTCGATACCCTCGGCGTCGACGTTGAGCTCGTGCGCCAGGCCGAACAGCTCGACGAGGGTCTTGCCGGCCGAGGCCAGGGCGTCACGCGGGGTGATCGCCGGTTTGGTCTCGACGTCGACGATGAGCTTGTCGAAGTCGGTGCGCTGCTCGACACGGGTCGCCTCGACCTTGTACGTGACCTTGAGCACCGGCGAGTAGATCGAGTCGACCGGGATCCGGCCGATCTCGGCGTCGAACGACTTGTTCTGCGCTGCCGAGACATACCCACGGCCACGTTCGACGGTCAGCTCGATCTCGAGCTTGCCCTTGTCGTTGAGCGTGGCCAGGTGCAGGTCGGGGTTGTGGACCTCGACCCCCGCCGGTGGCACGACGTCCGAGGCCGTGACAGTGCCCGGGCCCTGCTTGCGCAGGTACATCACCACTGGCTCGTCGTTCTCTGAGGACACGACGAGGTTCTTGATGTTGAGGATGATCTCGGTGACGTCTTCTTTCACTCCCGGCACGGTGGAGAACTCGTGGAGCACCCCGTCGATACGGATGCTGGTGACAGCAGCCCCGGGGATCGACGACAGCAGGGTGCGGCGCAAGGAGTTGCCAAGGGTGTAACCAAAACCGGGCTCCAACGGCTCGATGGTGAACCGGGAGCGGAACGGGGAGACGGTTTCTTCGGTCAGCGTGGGGCGCTGTGCGATGAGCACGGTGAGGTTCCTCTCAGCGGCCGTCCGCTATATGACGGTCGCGTGGTGGTGCGCGCCGCCCGGCCTCGGTCCACCGGACGGCGTGGTGCTCCCCGGCCGAGCACAACCGGGGGCACCGTGGGTCAGACCCGGCGGCGCTTGGGGGGGCGGCAGCCGTTGTGAGCCTGCGGGGTCACGTCCTGGATGGACCCGACCTCCAGACCTGCAGCAGTCAACGAGCGGATCGCGGTCTCCCGGCCAGAACCGGGACCCTTGACGAACACGTCGACCTTGCGCATGCCGTGCTCCTGCGCACGCCTGGCGGCAGCCTCAGCGGCCAGCTG
>WRCL01000316.1 GCA_009783975.1 Micrococcales bacterium | reverse complement strand
CCAGCAGCAGGTTCGCCCCCTGGGCGGGTGGCGAACGGGTCATCGGCCGCGGCACGCCCGCCGACCTGGACGGGTTCGCGTGTGCGCTGGGGGACTTGTGGTGCCGGCTCGGGTGTGTGTGCCGGCGGCAGCGGGTTGTCCTTGGGGACAGCCCGGTTGAACAGGTTGTCGGACACCGGGGTTTTCGGTTTGAGGTCGGGCAGGTCGTCAACCACCCGCCGTGAGAACGTCAGACGCTCGCTGATCCTGCCGAAGCGGCCACCTTCAGTGAACAGGTCGCCAAGCCGCACCGCTTCGGAGACCCGTGACACCCCCCGCACCGCACCGTTGACCAGCCGGGCGCCGCCGGGAACCACAAAATCGACAGCCTCGACGGCCTTACCCAGGCGACCACCCATGACCGCACCCTTGGCACCGCCGCGTGCCGCACCGAAACCGACGAACACTGTCGCGACGTTGACCACAGAGTTGAAGGTCGCGGCGACACCATCCTCCTTGTACTCGTGCCACGGGTCGTCTGGGGTGGCTCCGTCCCAGTTCACGAACCCACCGAGCACTCCCGCCAACAAGACACCCTGTTCCTTCTGGCTCAAGGACGACCCTTCGGTCCCTGGGAACTCTGGAACCCACGATGCCAGCACCGGGTGCCCAGTCCACGTCGCCCACATCGACGCTTGGACCATCGGGCCCGTGACTGGATTCCCGGATCCCGCCACCGCGATTAGCAAGGAATCCAGGCCGATCCAGGCGGCTGCTGCCGACTCCCCTGACCACCACGCGCCGGTCTTGGGGTCACGGCCGAGGAACTGCTCGACCCCATGAACCGTCTCCCAGACAGGCCGGTACACCGCGCCATGGCCCACTGACTCCATGCAGTTGCGGTCCTCGGTCACTGGTGGGCCCCACCACAGTGCGATCTGCTCTTCGGTGAACGGGTCCCGCAGTGTCGAGCATGAGTGGGCGGGCAACATGCTCAGGTCGTTGGCGCACCGGGTCGCGGCCTCCGACACCTTCACCAGCACCTGGGTGTATTCACCTTGCAACTTGGTGTTCCGGTCGCACAGGTCGTCGCACTCTTTCCACGACACCAGGACCTTGCGCTCCTCGACCCCCGGGATGAAGTTGCCCGCTGCTCTGAGGTAGTCGGTGAACCCAGCCTGCTTCGTCGTCGCTGCGTCACGCCAGACCCCACCGACGACCTCCTGGCGGAAAGTCTCGCAGTCAGTCACCACCTCCGAGATCTGCCCCCGCAACCCCTCCAGCTCGGCGGCGTACCGGTCCAGCACCCCCGCCGCCGTCCGCAGCCGTGTCTGCACGTCACCCGCGGTTTGCAGCGCTGGACCGAGCAGGGCATAGACAGCCTCGCCCTCTGGCGCGACATAGCAGTGCGTCAGCCCACCCCACGTCGCATGAGCCTGGAGGGTCCCGGTGAACACCCGTATCCCCATCACCCGCAGGCTCCCTGCAGCCGCCAGGATCGGGTCGACGTTCATCTCGTCGTGGCGGATCGGGAACCGTTGGGGCCACACCAAACCATCAGAATCAACCAGCTGCCACCCTGAAGCGTTCACAGCTGCCCCGCGCGGTGCTCGAACCATGACAGGTTCCCCGTCTGCGCCGCGTCCATCGTCTGCCGCTGGATCTCGGCCATGTCTTGAGCACCAGACTCGTAGGCCGACGTGGCAACCGCGACCCCCACCACCCCGGCAACCATCCGGTTCGTCACACTCTCCACGTCGATCGCGACATCCTCGAACAGGTGTACGAGAGCAGCAGGCACGTCCTGCGTCCACACATACCCCCACTCCACACCGTGCACCGCTTCTCGTTGCTCCTCCAGGGGCAGCGACTTCGACACCGCCTCGGTCTGATCGGCCACGAGGCCGAGCACAACCTTCACCGCCGCGGGGTCCAACTGCCACGCAGTCACTGCACACCTCCCTGGCTTCTCGGCTCCTCGTGTGACATTACCACCAGTCGACACCCAAATACCGGACAGCTCAGGCGTCGGCAGCACACCTGGGACCTGGGCACAACATGGTCACCCTGGGGTACGATCCGGACGCAGCCGACCGCAGGAGAGGCCAGGTGCGTTGACGACCGTCTTTCACCCCGCAGCGGACGAGGCTGCCCAGGACTACCTCGTTTATGACGCGAGCGCACGGCACGTCTCAGTGACCGAACCGTTGCGGGTCTTCCTCGAGGCCGCCACCGACGCTGGCCAGCACCCGGTGCTGGTCACCAGCACCGATGCCCGGCTGTCAGCCCACATGTTGCTGGCTCTGGCCAGCGCCGCCGGGTTCTGGGTTGTCCGGGCCGACGACGGGGCGTTCAACGGCCTCACAGGACGACGGCTCACAGCGTTCCCCGACTTGTGGGAACCGACGCTGGCTGGAGACAGCACCCGGTCCGAACAGCACGGTGTGGTCACAGCTGTCGGTGGCCAGCACGGGGCGTTCATCGGAGCAGCCCCACCAGACCGGACGGTCATCGCCTACGAGGTCTACACCGCCGGACGCGCCGACGAGAGCACAGTGATCGGCCGTCCCGCCCAGACCATGACGACCACGCTGGGCGGCGGCCCGCTGGACCGGTGGGGCCTGGCCGAGCCTGTGCTCGACGCCTGGGACCCGGCGGCAATCACTGCGGTGGCGCGCTCCCAGATGCCGATCACCGGAGTACTCCTCGCCACCGCGCCGGACGCCTTTTCCCAGACGCGGGTCGGCCGCACCAAGCACGGCCTGACACAGCATGCCGTCGGAGGAGTGTGCCTCGACGACCTCGTCACCCGGCTGGGAGAACACCCCGATCCGTCCAACCCCGAGGGCACCGTCGCCACCTGCCTGTACTCGATCTACGACCCTGCGAGCGGGAGCCTGACCCTGGCCAGCGCCGGCCATCCGATGCCGCTCGTCTGCGCTCCCGGCACCGGTGCCGAGCAGGTCGATCTGGCGCCGGGCCCGCCACTGGGCGTGGGCGGCATGCCCTTCGACATGGCGGAGGTGACGCTGGACGAAGGCACCCTGATCGCCTTGTTCACGGACGGTCTGCTCAACACGGCACGCGGCGCCGAAAACGGGGTCTCCCGGCTGCGCACCGCGCTGGAACACCCCGCCGCGTCCCTGGAGGACGGGTGCGACCGGCTCATGGCCACCGTGCCCGACGAGCCCCCCGACGACGTGGCCCTGCTGCTGGCCCGCACCCGGTATCTGGCCTCCGACTGCATCGCCACCCTGGATGTGGCGGCCGACCCGGCGAGCGTCGCCACCGCGCGGCACTGGAGCGGCCGCTATCTGGAGCAATGGGAGCTCCATGAGGCGGCCTTCATCGCCGAGCTGGTGGTCAGCGAACTGGTCACCAACGCGATCCGGCACGCCGCCGCACCCATCCGCCTGAGGCTGATCCGCGGCACCGACCTCATCTGCGAGGTCTGGGACTCCAGCAGCACCGCACCCCATCTG
>WRCL01000315.1 GCA_009783975.1 Micrococcales bacterium | reverse complement strand
GGCGACGACCCGCAGGACGCACCGCAGACCGCCGACGAGACACGTCACCGCCCCAGCGACAAGGCGCCGTCGGGCGACGACCTCACCGGCTGACCTACGGTGGCGCGGGCACGTCGCAAGGGCAGGCGCAACACCGAGCGGCGCATGGCGCTCATCGACCACCTGCGTGAGCTGCGCCGTCGGTTGATGTGGATCGCCCTGGGGTTGCTGCTGGGGATGGGGGTCGGCTGGTGGCGGGCCGACTGGACGATGGCACAGCTGACCGCCCCGCTTGACGACATCGCCGAGAGCTCTGGCCTGGAAGTGCACAAGACGTTCACCGAGGTTGGCGCGCCGCTGGACCTCAAGCTCCGGGTGGCGCTGTTCTTGGGCGTGCTCATCTCGTGCCCCTGGTGGATCTTGCAGATCGCGGCGTTCCTCACCCCAGGGCTCACCCGCAAGGAAAAACGGGTGACCCTCACCCTCGCCGCGCTGGCCATCCCGATGTTCCTCGCCGGGGTCGCGTTCGCGTGGATGGCGATCCCCAGCCTCCTGCGGTTGTTCCTCGGGGCGGCGCCTGAAGGGTTCGGGCTGTACCTGGAGACCTCGCAGTACCTGATCTTCACCACCCAGGTCATCGTGACGTTCGGGGCGATGTTCGTGTTCCCGCTGCTCATGGTGGCGCTCACCTTGCCCCAGGTCGTGCGCGGCAAGACCTGGGCAAAGGGGTGGCGCTGGGCTGTGGTGATCATCGCCACGGTCGCTGCCCTGGTCACCCCCTCGGCCGACGTGGTGTCGATGTTCATCGTCGCCTCCCCGATGGTCGTGCTGTACATGGCTGGTGTGGGGGTGTGCCTGCTGCTGGACCGGCGCGCGGACCGCAAGCTCGCGGCGCTGGGGGTGGACCTGCACGTGGACCTGGAGACCGCGTGAGCGTCATCGGCCTGGTCGTCAACCCCACGGCCGGCCACGGACGCGGACGGGCCGCGGGGCGCACCGCCCACGCAGGTCTGGTCGCCGCCGGGCACGAGGTGTCCGACCTGTCCGGCCCGACGCTGGCCCAGGCCACCGACGCGGCACGGGCCGCGGCTGTGCGCGGTCTGGACGCCCTGGTCGTCGTCGGCGGCGACGGGATGACGCACCTGGGCGCCAACGTCGTGGCAGGCACCGACCTTCCGCTGGGGGTTGTCGCCTCAGGGTCAGGTAACGACATCGCCCGCTGGTGGGGCCTGCCGGTGCACGACGTGCCTGCATCGCTGGCCGCGCTTGGACGAGGGCTGGCGGACGGGCCGCGGCAGGTGGACGCGGCGCAGGTCCGCGTCCCAGGCCACGAGGCGTTCGAGTGGTACGTCGGGGTCCTGTCGTGCGGGATCGACGCGGCGGTCAACGCCCGGGCCAACCGGCTGCGGTTCCCTCCGGGGATGGGCAAGTACCTGCGCGCCCTGGCGGCCGAGCTCGTCGGCTACGCACCGTACGGGTACCGCCTCGTCCACGACGGCACCACCGAGGAGTTCGCCGGCCCGCTGGTCGCTGTGGCGAACACCGGCGAGTTCGGCGGCGGTATCAAGATCGCTCCCCACGCGGCGTGCGACGACGGTCAGCTCGAGGTCGTGTGGGCGACCAGGCTCGGCCTGGCCCGGGTGCTGGCGCTGCTGCCGCGCCTGTTCACCGCCACCCACCTGCGCCACGAGGCGGTGCGCACGACCACTGCCACCGAGGTCCTCATCGCACCGTCGGCCGAGCACGGCCCGCTGCCGCCGGTCGCCTACGCCGACGGCGAGCGGATCGGCCCCCTGCCGCTGGCGGTCCGTCTGGTCCCCGGTGCGTTGAGGGTCTTGGGCTGACGAACTTTTCTGACACCTTGTGGCAACAACGGTCCACAGACACAGACTGGCGGCCACCTGTGAAGGGTGACCGTCAGTCGACACTGTGTCAGGAACGGGTGAGGATGACCTTGAGGGCCTTCGTCTCCGCAGCGCGGGCGAAGGTGTCGTAGGCCTCCATCATCTGGTCCAGGGTGAAGTAGTGCGTGGCCATGAGGTCGACCGGCAGCTTCTTCTCAGCGACGAGGTTGAGCAGCATCGACAAGGTGTTGGTGTTGACCAGCCCCATCGAGATGTTGATGTTGTGGATCCACAGGTTCTGGATCGGCAGCTCGACCGGGGCGCCGTGGACACCGACGTTGGCGATGTTCCCACCGGGGCGCACGATGTCGACGCAGGTGCCGAAGGTTGCCGGGACACCGACGGCCTCGATGGCCACGTCGACGCCCAGGCCGTCGGTCAGGGCGAGCACCTGCTGCTTCCAGTCCGCAGCCCGCGGGTCCACGTCGTGGGTGGCACCGAACTTGTGGGCCTGCTCACGACGGTTGGCGTCGAGGTCGATCGCGATGATCCGGGCCGCGCCCTGCAGGCCGGCGGTCATGATCGCGGCGAGGCCGACCGGGCCGGTGCCGACGACGGCGACGACGTCACCGGGTTTGACCTGGCCATACAGCACGCCGATCTCAAAACCGGTGGGCAGGATGTCCGAGAGCATGATCGCGTGGTCGTCGGGCACACCAGCGGGGACCTTGTAGACCGAGTTCTCGGCGTAGGGGACCCGGACGTACTCGGCCTGGGTGCCGTCGATGAGGTGGCCGAAGATCCAGCCCATCCCCGAGGCGCCTTCGTCGCCCAGGCAGTGTGAGTAGATCCCCGTCTTGCAGAACGAGCACTTCCCGCACGACTTGATGCACGAGACGATGACCCGGTCACCGACAGCAAGAGTGGTCACTGCGTCGCCGATCTGCGTGATCGTGCCGACAGCCTCGTGGCCAAGGACCCGCCCGGGCTTGACCGCCGGTACGTCGCCTTTGAGGATGTGCAGGTCACTGCCACAAATCGTTGTCGTGTCGACCTGGACGACCACATCGGTCGGGGCCTGGATCGTGGGGTCGGGGATCTCTTCCCATGCCTTCTGTCCGGGACCGTGGTAGACGAGCGCCTTCATGAACTCCTCCTTCAGCTGGGACTTTCGCCCTAGGGCGTGGAGCACCATCGTGGCCCCACGTGACTCGGCGTAACGTAGGACTTAGGTCCCGACTCTGCAACCTAGTCCGTCACATGATTGTGCTACACACTCCGCGGTCGCGCCCGTAGGCTGTGCCGGTGCCCACCCCGACCCCCGCCGAACGCTACGCGGCTGCACGCCGCCGCGGCCGTGCGCCGCAGCTCGCGACGTTCGCTGCGCTGCTGGACTTCGGCTTGGACGACTTCCAGACCCAGGCGTGCCAGGCCCTGGAAGACGGCAGGGGAGTGCTCGTCGCGGCACCCACAGGAGCAGGGAAAACCGTCGTGGGTGAATTTGCTGTGCACCTGGGGCTGGCCGCCGGGCGCAAGACCTTCTACACGACCCCGATCAAGGCGCTGTCGAACCAGAAGTACACCGACCTGGTCGCCCGGTACGGCGCCGACCGGGTCGGGCTGCTCACAGGAGACACCACCGTCAACGGGTCCGCACCTG
>WRCL01000314.1 GCA_009783975.1 Micrococcales bacterium | reverse complement strand
GGTGAGCGACGGTCCCGGTGCCGGTCGCGATGGTCCGTGCTTCCGGACCTGCGCCTTCACCCACCTCCAGTACCCCTGACCCGCTGCCGGCCCAGTCAATGCTCCAATTCTGCTCGGGTGAGAACAGCACCGTGGTGTGCAGGCACCTGGGGCCGCTTCGGACGGTGACGTCCACGTCGGCAGTCAATTTGGCGTTCCGGAAGTCCAGACCGGTCATCGCGGCGTTGGTGCAGGTGATCGACTGTGGTGTCTGGGCGCTGCTGGGAAACGTGTACCGCACGATGTCGTGGCTGGGCACCGGGAAGGCCGCAGTACCGTAGTTCCACATCGTGTACGAAGGCCAGACGTACAGCTTGCCCTCGGCCTTGACAGCCAGGTGCAGCACCGGCTCATGTGGGGAGGGCACGTTGCTGTACTCCCCGCGCTTGTCCAGCCACACCGGCTCCTGGCTGAACTCCGAGTCGACGAATCCCGTCGACTCTCCGGAAAAACTGTCGATCCCCTCCCAGTCGATCATGAAGTTCGCCTCGGCCGGCAGGTACAGGTTGACCTGACACTGGGCGCCAATCTCAACACTCACCCAGGCGTCCGCGGTCAAAACCAACGGGTCCAGGTCGACGGTGACGTGTTGTGCAAGCGTGGGGGTGCAGGTGATCTGCCGTGGCAGCTGGTCCTGTGAGGCGATCACATAGGTCGGGGTCGACGGCGGCTCACCCAAGGCCAACGTGCCGGTGCCACCGTCCCAGACCACATAGCCCGTGGGCTCCGAAGCGTTTGGTTCGTTGGACCTGGCCACGACCCACCAGATCCCCGCCCCGGCCACGACCAGGAGCACGACGAAGATGCACGACCTCAACACGTCGGTCCGTAGTGGGACCACGGCCGGCGGGTCCGCTTCCGATTCGCCCGCGACGCCAAGGTCGATGACCGCCGTGCCGGTGAGCACGTCGTGCCAGCCGCGGCGCTGGCCGGTGCGGTCGAACCACGGCGAGACCAGCACGACCAGCGCACCAACACCACCAGCGAGCCCACCGCCGATGACGACAAGCAGACGCACCGCAGCCCGGCCCAGCCCAGCCGGCTCGCGGGTCGAGTGGTCCACCAGCCGCAGACGCATGATGCCCTGGCCGACGGTCCAGCCGCGAAGGGCCTGGTTCACCACCTGGCTCACCAGGAGCGCGCTGCCGGTGAGCGCTGCCAGCAGTGGCGTCGTCGCCCAGCCGACCAGCACGACCGGGACCAGCACCACCGCCACGTCGAGAACCGCAGCGCACAGGCGCAGGCCCACCGACGCGCTGCGCCCCTTGACCGGCGTCGTCGACGCCCCTGGCAGGACGGGTCGGATCCGACCAAGCACCGCACCGACGCAGGCGGCCTCGTCGACGGGCACGACGATCTCGTCGAGCACACCGCTGACCGACGAGGAGATCTCGATGTCCACCAGGTGTGTCGACAGCTCCACCAACGGCTCGTCGACGGCGACCTCGTCGCCGACGGCCTTGAACCACCTGGCGACTGTGCCTTCAGTCACCGAGGGCCCCAGCAACGGGAGCAGGACGACATCCACCGCGTCGCCGACCACTGGTGTTCCGACGATCGCCTGCAGCTGCGCACGCGTGAGCCTGGTGTCCAGGTGGACCGGACCATCCTGGCTCGTTGCCAGGTATGTCACGTGGATCCGCACCGACGCCGACGACGCCAGCTCTGCCTTCGCCTTCTCGGCGGCCTCGCGCAACCGCAGCCGGGCGACCTCGTCGCCGGACAGGTCCACGCCACAACGTCTCTTCACCTCGGCGAGCAGAAAACCGGCGATCTGGCCCACGTCGTCGGCCGTGCTCCCGGGCGAGCCCCAGGGTGGGACCCCGTCAGGGCCCAGCGGAGGTGGCACAGTCACGAACCCGAGTCTACGAGGCGGTTCTCGTCCCCATGTCCACGACGTCCTCGGTTTCGCGTCGAGGGCAGCGGATCGACGCGAGGGACGCGGTTCGAGCTGCGCCGTCGATGCGAACCGCGGCCCTCGATGTCGCGTGGTGCAGACCGTCGGAGCCTCTCCTTGCGGTGCGCCGCGGCTCCACGTCGGCGAGGCGGTACGGTGACCAGCATGGCTGTGGTGATCGACGGGGACCGGACGCTCCCTGAGGGGTACCAGCACCCACACGCGTCGCAGGAGGCACGGCGGATCGCCGAGCAGGGGCTGGTGCTGCGGGCCCAGGTCGGGTCAGGGGTGCACGGGACGAGCATCAGCACCCAGGACGACCGCGACGAGATGGGGATCTGCCTCGAACCGCCTGCGCTCGTCACAGGCCTGGCCCGGGTTCCGGCTGGGACCGGCGCCCAGTCGCGGACGGTCCCGTTCGAGCAGTACGAGCGCCACACCGCCTGGGACCGCACCGGCGGCACCGCGAACCGGTCAGGCGCCGGGGACCTCGACGTCATCATCTACTCGGCCCGCAAGTGGGCCCGGCTCGCCCTGGACGGCAACCCGACGGTCTTGCTGCTGCTGTTCGTGCCCGACGCCGAGGTGGTGTTCCGTGACGAGGCTGGGGCTGAGCTCGTCGACCACGCTGACCGGTTCGTCTCGGCCCAGGCCGCCGCCCGGTTCCTGGGGTACCTGCGCGCCCAGCAGGCGGCGATGACCGGACAGGCCGGGGCGCACACGAACCGTCCTGAGCTCGTCGCCGCCCACGGGTACGACACGAAGTACGCCATGCACGCCCTGCGCCTGGGCGTCCAGGGCGTCGAGCTGCTCACCACCGGCCGCATCACCTTGCCCGTCCCCGAACCCGACCGTGCGTACCTGCGCTCGGTGCGCCGCGGGGACGTGCCGCTCGAGGAGGTCCTCGCCCGCATCGCCGACGCCGAAGACCAGCTGTCGACCCTGGCCACGACGACAACCGTCCCCACCCACCCCGACCGCGCCTGGGTCGACGGCTGGCTGCACCGCACCCACCTGGCCTACTGGGACCGTCTGTCCGCCTGACGGCCGCGTCCGGTTTGGTGGCACAGCGTCGCTGCGGGCCCTCGCCGAGGGACGACTTCGGGGTGAGGACGAACATATATGTTCGTCCCTCACCCCGAAGTTCGTCCCTCACACCCTGCGAGCGGGGCGTGTGGAAGAGTGAGACAGGTGAGCCCAGAGCAGGCGTTGCCTCGGATGGCTGGCCAGACGACGGCGCAGCGGCCGTGGCCGGTGCGGCACCTGGCGCCGAAGGTCGGCGACTACGTGGCGAAGATGCCGGGGGTGTGGGTCGAGGGGCAGGTGCTCAACCTCAAGCGGTGGAACCAGCGGGTGTTCTGCACGTTGCGCGACACCGATGTGGACATGTCTGTGGGCATTGTCGCCGACGCGCGGGTGCTGGAGCGGCTCGACCTGCACGACGGGTCGCGGATCGTCGTGCACGTACGCCCCGAGTTCTACACCAAGCGCGGCGAGCTGAGGTTCGTCGCCGACAGGGCCCAGCTGGTCGGGCTCGGTGAGCTGCTCGCGCAGATCGAGCACCT
>WRCL01000313.1 GCA_009783975.1 Micrococcales bacterium | reverse complement strand
CGGCGGCACCGCCCGCCCCGGCGAGCTTGCCACAGCCCTCAACCTCGCCCCCCGCTCAGTGACGACGAAGGTCGACCTCGCCGAAGCCGCCGGCCTCGTCGAACGCCGCCGTGACCCGACCGACCGCCGCGCCACCGTCGTCGCCCTCACCGACCGCGGCGCCACCGTCCTGGCCCAAGTCTGCGCCGACCGCACCCGCGGCATGTCCGCCCGCCTGGCCCGCCTGGCACCACACGACCGCACCCACCTGGTCACCCTCGTCCGCCGTATCACCGAAGAGTGAGTGGCTGCCCACGTCCGGACATGTTCCATGTCCTGCGCAGCCGGTCTGTGTTCCCCGTCACTCTTCGCGCGCCTCGATCTCCCGGTAACGGTCCATCCCTCGGTGTATCGGATCGCCTGGCTTCCACCCCCAGGTCACCAACTTTTCTGGCTCGCGTGGTTGGATCCGCGCGAGCGAACGCAACAGATGCTGCACCGAAAGGAGCCGAGGATCAGCGTGTCCATAACTGATGTCGTAACCGACCGCCACTTCGTCAATAACGTCCTCCAGGCGTTCCCGGGGCCCAGCGCTGAGCCGTTTCCCGGCGTGCAGGTCTGCGAGAAGATCAGGTGCCTTGCGTGCCAAGATCGTCGTCAGAACGGCTCGGTCTTGCTCGTCCAAACTTTCGAGAATACCCATGCGAGTCCTTCCTGTGCTCAAACATCACCGAGACGGTCGGCCTGGGTGAGCTCGGCGGCCGGCGGCCTTGCGGATGGTTGCCAGGTTCATCCGGTAGGCACGACGTTCCTCGTCGACCTCGGCCAGCATCTCCGCCACCGCGGCAGCCCGCTCAGGCGTTTCGTTGATGATCTCGTCGAGCGTGTCGTTGGACCGGGTGTATGGGTCGACTCATGAGGGTCCCTCCGGTCGGTCGCGGAGCCATTCGTCGATCGCTGTCGGCGACAGTCTCGCGTCGTCTCGGCGTGTCACCAGCCGCGGCCCGCTGGCGCAGGTCGGCGACCCTGATCTGCGGCTGGTGTGAGGCACACACGTCCACCCAGCCAGTATGCCCCACGCGCATATCGCGGGAAAGTCATGTGCGCGTCGGGTGCGACTCGATGAGCAACCCTCGCCCGCCGCCTGACCGACGACGGCCCGGTAGAATGGTTGTCTTGGTACGCCAAGGAAGAGAGGTGACATGTCTACCCCGGAGCCCACACCATGGCAGCGGCTCGAAGAGCTGCCACCTGACCGCCTGGCTGAGGTGCTGGACTTCGCCGAGTTCCTTGCGTCCCGTGACCGCACAGGTCAGCCGAACGACACCAACCGCCAGCCCCGCACGCTCGGTCTGCTCGCCGGAAAGCTCACTGTCCCAGACGACTTCGACGATCCTCTGCCTGACGACGTCCTCAACGCGTTCTACCAGTAGGTGCTCGTGAAGATCCTGCACGAACGCCCTGCTGTGGGCCATGACCGACCACCACCGCACTGTGGCGCACCGGAGTGAGTTCGATAATTTGGCGGTGAGGTCGACAGTTTGGCGGTGAGGTCGACAGTTTGGCGGTGAGGTCGACAGATAAACTGTCGATCTCACCTTCGAAGTATCGAATTCGCGGGCGATCTGTTCAACGTGATGGTGCGCCCGGGACGCCGGCTGGGTTCCAGTGCTGGGTCGTTTGGTGGGGTGGAGACCAGCGCTGCGCAGCTACGCAGACCAGCTGTCGGACGCTGGTCGTCACACCGAGGCGCTCGACGCGACCGCCCGGGTTGTGCGGCTGCACGACCTGGCCGCGACGGACCCGGCGGTCTACGAACCGCGGCTGGCTGCGGCGCTGAACACCCTCGGGATCCGCCTGTCGAACCTGGGCCGCCACGCAGACGCGGCCGACGCCACCGGCAGGTCGGTGGAGGTCTGGACACGTCTGGCCGCCCGGGACCCGGCCTACGAACCCCAGCTCGCCATAGCGCAGAACAACCACCAGATCGACCTGTCGCACGCGGGCCGTCGCTACCGGGCGCGCAAAGCCCGTGAAGCCGAGGTCCACGATGCACCCTCGACGGACACCGCCGCGAGACCTCACCGACCGCGGTGGCCCTGGTCTTGATGCCGGGCAGGTCGAACCCTGTCCAGCACTCCGCCCGCCTGGCCCGCTTGCGGCTCGGTACCGGCGCGAGCGTCAGGTAGGTTCGCTACCCATGAGCCTGGTCGACCCCGACTCCATCCCCGCATACGGCACCCCGCCGGGTAGTCCCGTCCCAGCGGTCCACGACGCGGTTGCGTCAGCTGGCTGGGCCGAGGTGCGTACCCGCGGGGGGCTCATGGCCTTCGACGGGCGGATCCTCGAGGTCTTCGACGACGCCACCGCCAGCGAGCTCTACGGGAGCGACTCACTGCGTTTCCACGTGAGCAGGCTGAGGATCAAAGAGCGACGGGACCGCAAGGGCCGCCACAGAGTCCTGCTGGAGAGCGGCTCGACCGGCCGCGTCGCCTTGCTCTTCGACGACAGCGAGTGGCCCCCCGTGGGCGCCTTCTTGTCGCGGGTTGCTGAGGCTGCCGCCCGCGCCCGCCGTTGAGGTGGGCTCGCGTCCAGGACCAACCGCGCGCGACGTCGTGGGCCCGTTCGACGGTCTCGTCCAGCCTGCCTGGACGATCTCGACCATACTGGAGGCACCACAGGGGCGGGTGCCCAGATGTGAGCGTCGCGACAGGGCGACGTGTCCGGAGGTGAGGCAATGAGCACGAACGTCATGGCAGCACAGACCTATCAGGCGTCGGACGACGTCGCGCAGGTCCACGACTTCCTCGTCGAGCATGGCACGCAGTGCCTGCTCACCGGTGGCGACGGCGACCAGGTCGAGCTGCCCCAGACGGTCTACCAGGCGTTGGTCCAGGTGGTGCAGGCGCTGGCGGCGGGCAAACCAGTGACCGTGACCCCGCAAGAGCCGTACCTCACGCCCCAGCAGGCCGCCGACCTGCTCGGCGTGTCACGTCCCACGGTCGTGCGGCTCATCGACTCTGGCGAGCTGCGCGCCGAGCGGCCTGGCAACCGCCGCCGGCTGCTGCTCAGCGACGTGCTTGACCTGCGCGAGCGTCGGCGCGACGAGCAGTACGCCATGCTTGCCGCCACCGCCGTCGCCCTCGACGCCGAACCCGGCGACACCGCTGAGCCGAGCGGTTCTGTCTGACGACTGCGTTCGGTGGCAACACAGAGGCAGGTCAGGCATCCAGAAAGGCCAGGAGCCTGTCGGTGACGATCTTGGCGGCGTGGTCGATGCTGTACCCGTCAGGGGGTCTGGTGACGAGAAGGTCGAGGTCGGTGCGGAACTGGTGGTCAGCGACCTTGTGCTCCAGGTTCGTGATCGCAGCGCGGGCGGTCATCCCTTCGGGACGGTAAGGGGCGAATGCAGCGAGGATCGTGTCCGGGGCCAGCCGCATCTGGGTCAGGGCAAGCCACAGGTCACACAGGTCTCTTCCCTTGGACCGTTGGTACAGCGCCCTGATCTTCGTCGCGACCATCT
>WRCL01000312.1 GCA_009783975.1 Micrococcales bacterium | reverse complement strand
GGGCATCGTCGCGCGTGACCCAGTGCCATCTGGGCGGCGGTCGTCGACGAAGCGACAGGGCCAGCTGCCACAGGGGCGCGTCCGGGTGGCTGGGCCGCGACCTGGCACAGACAGAGCTCACGCGCACACAGGCGATGGCAGCGTGTTGGCAGGCCGCCGCCGGGAGGGTTGACATCGGGCAAGTAGGTGTTGGCCGCGTGAGCCCGACGGCCCCGGGTCGGGAATGATGGTGGGGCGCGCGGCGGTGTCGGCTGTGGAGAGTGGTGTCTAGTCGGTGTGAGCAGGAGTGTGGTTGGCCGGTGAGGGCGGCCCGGCGGTGTCCGCTGCGCAGGGTGGCATCTTGCCAGTGTGGGTGGGGGCGTGGTTGGCCGGGGAGGGGATCGGCGCCGGTCGGCAACGACGGAGGGTTCCCCGGCTGTGCCCATCCGAGAGACATGCGTGCGCGTGCTGTGTCGGGGCACGTGACCCGGGCGCTGCGCACGAAGGGGGTCCGGGAAAGCGGCAGCAACGAGAAGACGCCGACGGCCTCAGCCTGGGCGAGGAAGCGACCGCGAGCAGCCGGACGTAGGCCGACCACAGCAGCGGGAACACCGCTGGGAGCATCTCGCGGGGGAGGGGTGGTTGGGCTTGTTGCTGGGAGCCAGAACCGCAAGGCTCGTGGGGGGCGCCAGGTCCGGTGTGGTGGGCATCAAAGCCCGCCGAAGGCGGGCCGGGCAGAACCGGTGCCCCCCGCCGGCCCCGCCCCAACCACAGAAACAGTGCTGAGCCCGGTCGTGCAGACGGTGGACGCGGCACGACCGGCGACGTCGCCGGACGGCGCGCTGCGGTCGACGAAGCGCGCTGCGAAGCCGCCGCCCTCACAGCACCGTCACGGACAGCTGTGGTCAGCACAGCACTCGTCCTTCTGGTTCTTACCTGACGCTCAGCACGGTGGGATGATGGGGCGCGGGGCCGGGGGCGTTTGGTTCGCTCCCGGCCCCTTCCCTCAGGACTGGTCGTCCTGGGGGTCTTGCTGGCCCGGCCTGGTGATCGCCAGGACGACTGGACCGCCTGGAGCAGGACCGCGACGACCGCCGGTTGCCCAGACGACGAAGAGGCCGGACCACCCTGCGGGCGCGCCCGACCGCCTGCCCGGCCGTGGCCGTCGTCGCGTCCGCAAGAGATATCAGGCTTGGGTGTGGTCGACGGGCGGTGCGACACGCCGGCGGGCGTTGCGGGAGGAAAACTGCTGCAGAAGCACAGCGGGGTGGTGATGGTGCTGGTCGGGGCGGGGGCGCGAACACGTGGCGCAGCGCGGCTGCCAGGACGGCGCAAAACCCGCCCAATTCGGTGCAGATCGACGGTACCGTTGCGAGCCAACCGCGACGAAGGACGGGACGCAGATGGCGCTGGACGAGGCCCGGCAGGACCCGCTCGCCGATGATCCGCGCCTGCCAGGGTTCTTCGGCGGTGCGTGGGCCGCGGTCCGACGGTTCGACGAGCTCTTGCGGATCCATGGCGAACAGCGCGGTCTGCTCGGTCCGGAGGAGCCCTCGCGGCTGTGGGAACGGCACCTGCTCAACAGCGCCGCCGCCGTGCCGTTCGTCGCCGGGGCGGGGTCGGTGCTCGACCTGGGTTCGGGTGCGGGGCTGCCGGGAGTCGTCGTCGCGGCGATGCTGCCGAGCACGGCGGTGACGTTGCTCGAACCAAAGCAACGGCGTGTGCGCTGGCTCGAAGAGGTCGTTGACGAGCTGGAGCTGGGCAACGCGACCGTCGTGCGGGGCAGGGCCGAGGACTTGGCTGGACGGGTGCAGGTCGAGGCGGTCGTCGCGCGGGCGGTCGGGCCGCTGACGCGGTTGTTCCCGTGGGCCGCACCGCTGCTCACACCAGACGGACGCCTCGTCGCCCTCAAAGGAGCGCGGGCAGCTGATGAGGTGGACGCGGCGCGTACGGCGGCCACACAGGCAGGCCTGACCGTGGCCGTGCACACCGCACCAACGATGGACCAGATCGCGGCGACCACAGTGGTCGTCGCACGGCGTGGACAGAACGGAGACTGACATGGCATGGCGCTGGTGGTGGCCCTGGAAACGCCGGTCACGAAAAGACACAGAGGTGGCGCAGGCTCCCGAGCTTCTCGCCGAGGTGCGCGAAGAAGCCAAGGTTCCCGTGGCGGTCGGTGTCGCAGCCGGTGGGGGCGAACCTGCCCTTCCGCGACCGATGCTGCCTGCCGAGCCGGTCGCGGCGCGGCTCCCAGACCTGCCTGACGAGCCGACCACGCACGCGGACACCGGCGCCGAGGAGCCGGCGCCGGATCCGCAGGCCGTCGTCGAACCGGAGCAGCCAGAGGCCGTGGCCGAAGAGCCAGGACCGTCCAAGACGGCTACGCTGACGCCGGACGTTTCACGTGAAACCCTCACAGCAGCGACAGACGACACTGCTGCGACGGAACCGGCAGACCCGGACGAACCGCTGGAGGACGCGGCGCAGATGGCACCAGCGCTCGACGGTGACGCGCCTCCGGTCGTCTCGCCCACCGCGTCGCCGGCCCCGGCGTCGGACGCCGAACCTGTGCACGAACCCGCCCCAGAACCGACTGACGCTGACCAGTCCACCGAAGGAACAGATGTGAGTGTCATGCCCGAGCCATCGGTCCGCTCAGATGCTGCGGACACTGACGAGCAGCGACAGAGCCTTGTCGCCAGCCTCCCGACCGCCAGCGAGGACACGCCCCTCATGGCGCAGCTCCGCCAGGACGCCCAGCGCAGGATCGAGCTGCGAGGGCGCCAGCTGCCCCGGCCCGCCGCTACGCGGGTCGTGACCGTCGCCAACCAGAAGGGAGGGGTCGGCAAGACGACGACCGCGGTGAACGTCGCTGCGGCGCTCGCCCAGGGCGGCCTGAACGTTCTCGTCGTCGACAACGACCCCCAGGGCAACGCCTCGACAGCCCTGGGCGTCGAGCACACCGAGGGCACTCCGTCGGTGTACGACATCCTCGTCGACGGGATGCCGATGGCCGAGACCGTCCAGGACTGCCCGGACGTGCCAGGACTGCGGTGCGTCCCGGCGACGCTCGAGCTGTCGGGTGCGGAGATCGAGCTGGTGTCGATGGTTGCCCGCGAGACGCGCCTGCGCAAAGCGATCGACGAGTTCCTCGCCGCGGAGACCGCGGCAGGCCGGGTGCTGGACTACGTCTTCATCGACTGCCCGCCGAGCCTGGGGCTGCTCACCGTCAACGCGTTCGTCGCCGGGCGCGAGGTGTTCATCCCGATCCAGTGCGAGTTCTACGCGCTCGAAGGTGTCGCCCAGCTGACGCGCACGATCGGCATGATCAAGAGCCACCTCAACCCAGGCCTGGTGATCTCGACCGTCTTGCTGACGATGTACGACTCGCGCACGATCCTTGCCCGGGAGGTCGCCGACAACGTCCGCCAGCACTTCCCCGAGCAGACCTTGGCAACGACGGTCCCGCGCTCGGTGAGGGTCTCCGAGGCCCCGAGCAACAGCCAGACCGTCATGACGTGG
>WRCL01000311.1 GCA_009783975.1 Micrococcales bacterium | reverse complement strand
GTCAGGTGTCCCCAGCAACCGTGCGTGGCCGTACGACGCCTGCGGCGCAGCTCCTGTGGTGTGGTCTTGGCCCCGCTCACAGCGCGGCGGTCGGGTCTCCCGGGAGGATCGGCATGAGATGGGCACCTTTCAGCGGCGGTGCCAGGCCATCGACGGACAGCAAGTTCGCTGTCATGCTCGTCCAGCATACTGCGTCGTCAGTAGAACGGGTGCAGCGCCGCTGCTGACCAGCGTCACCGTCGTGCCAAGCACCTGAACTCCGACTCGCCGAGGGCTGCCAAATCGGTTCCGGAGCGGCGACCACCGCGTCGCCAGCCTGGTCCGTAGGATGGTCGTATGGCACCGGCCCAGGCCCGCAAGACACTGCCCATCGGCATCCAGTCGTTCGAAGATCCGCGAAGAGGGGTGCTACTACGTGGACAAGACAGCGTACGCCGCGCAGATGGTCGCCGAGGGCTCGACGTACTTCTTGTCCCGCCCGCGCCGGTTCGGAAAGTCCCTGTTCGTCGACACCCTGGCCCACATGTTCTCCGGGAGCAAGCACCTGTTCGAGGGCCTGGCCTGCTACGACACCTGGGACTGGGACACAGTGCACCCGGTGGTCCGCATCGACTTCGCCGAACGCGCCCAACCGTCGCTGGAGTGGATCGACCAACGCATCAACGAAGTCATCGCCGTCAACGAAGAACGCCTCGGCGTCCCGGGCACGACCGGGACCGCCCCAGCACGTTTCGGAGCGCTGGTCCGCAACGCGGCAGCCAAGTACGGCCAACGGGTCGTGGTGCTCGTCGACGAGTACGACAAACCGATCCTGGACACCATGAGCCACCCGGACCTGGCACGGGCGGTCCGCGACCGCCTGGCGAGCTTGTACGGGGTAACCAAGAGCCACGACGCGCACATCAAGTTCGTCATGCTCACAGGGGTGTCGAAGTTCTCCAAGGTAAACCTGTTCTCCGGGTTGAACAACCCCAAAGACATCACCTTGTCACCGCGGTACTCGGCGGTGTGCGGGTACACCGAGGACGACCTGGGCGCGGTCTTCGCCCCCGAGCTGGACGGGCTGGACCGTGACCAGGTGCGCCACTGGTACAACGGGTACAACTGGGGCGGAGTGGCTGTGTACAACCCGTACGACCTTCTGCTGCTGTTCGACACACACCAGTACGACACCTACTGGTTCGAGACCGCGACGCCGACGTTCTTGGTGAACACCCTCACCGAGCGGGGGTTCGACCTGCCGAGCCTTGAGCACCTCCGGGCCCCCACCGCCCTGCTCTCCTCTGTGGACGTCGGCGACATCTCCACGACAGCGTTGCTGTTCCAGACCGGCTACCTGACCATCGCCAGCACCGAGCAGACCCTCGACGGGATGCAGTACACGCTGAGGTTCCCCAACCATGAAGTCCGCACCGCCTTGAACAGGACCTTGCTGGGCGCCTGCTCGCCCAACGCCGAGCTGGTGAGCAAACGGGCCAGACGGTTGCCGGCGCTGCTGGCAGCGACCGACTTCGACGGGATCGAAGCGCTGTTCAAGGAGCACTTCGCCTCGATCCCCCATGATTGGTACCGGTCCAACGAGATCGCGCAGTCCGAGGGGTACTACTGCTCGGTGTTCTACGCGTTCTTCGCTTCCGCAGGCCTTGAGACCATCACTGAGGACACCTCCAACGCTGGGCGGCTGGACCTGGCTGTGCGCCACGCCGGCCAGGTCTTCTTGTTCGAGGTCAAGACCGACGCCCAACCCCCAGGATCAGCGCTGGCCCAGATCGAAGACCGCGGCTACGCCGACAAATACCGCGCCCAAGGAGTCCCCATCCACCTCGTCGGCGTGGAGTTCTCCCGCGAGCAACGCACCCTCACCCACCTGGAGACCCGGACCATCACGAGCTGAGGACAATGGGGAGGGTTCCTAGTAGGTCACGGGCCCGCCGCAGCGAGCGTCAATGGGTCAGTGAGCCCCTGTGCCAACATCCCTCTTACGGGTCGGCACCGGGGTTCGCGGGCTGATGTAGCCTGTGTTGGTGGGTTTTTTGGACGAGCGCGACGTGGTCGTCACGGGCACGACGAGCAGGAATTCTCCTGACTGGGACGACACCTGGGGCGGGGTCGCTCCTGAGCAGATCGTCACTGCCCACATCACCAGCGCCGTGCCGATGCTTGGGCGCAGCGTCGGCGGCCCAAGCGACCCTGTGACGGTGCGTTGGACCGACAACGGCAACGTCAGCCAGGTGGTGCGTATGGTCGACGAGGTCCTCGGGTTCTTGCAGGACTGCCGCGACGAGCTCGTCGATGCCGCCCAGGTGGCTGACGAGGCGTACGGTTTCGACCCGCTGCCCGACGACTGGTTCGACACTCTCGTCCTGCGCTCGGCTGGTTTCACCGTCGGCCACGACGGGGTCGTCCGCACAACCATCCACTGCCTGGACACCGTCAACGAGCTCGGCGTCACCGAGGTCCTCATCGCCGGGACCGACCCGGCCGTCATGTTCTGGACATAGCCCGAGCACGTTTTCGCGGCACGGCGTTGTTGGTACCGCGGACCTACCCAGACTGAGTTCGATGGTTCAATGATGAGTTCGATGACTAGATCACCGAACTCGCCTTCGAACCAACGAACTCATCATGCACCCATCGAACTCACCGAGCACCGCGAAGGACACGACGAGGCTCGTCGTGCCGCACCCATCTGAGCCTGGATCCACCGATTTTCGCCGTAGCGAGCCTCACCTGGTGGGTGCGGTGGCAAGGCGGAGCAGCGCGGGCGGGCCGAGGCCCGTCGAGCAGCGACAACGCCGCCAGCGCGCCCACCAGGTGAGGCGCAGCCGGCGCAAAATCGGTGGATCCAGGCTGGGCCAGGACCTGACGCGCCGGCGTCACCAACCGGGGCTAGGCGGGGTTGAGAAGGGCTGCTGGCCCGGAGGCTGACCTGGGTGCGGCTGAGCGGTCGGCTGACCTGGGTACGGCTGACCCGTCGACTGACCGGGGTAGGGCTGCTGGCCTGGGTACGGCTGCGCAGCCGGCTGACCTGCGTACGGTTGAGCAGGTGGTTGACCTGCGTACGGCTGAGCAGCCGGCTGGCCTGGGTAGGGCTGGCCTGGCGGTGGGGCGGTGGTCGGCCAGGCGGGGGCGAGGCGGGAGCGTTTGAGCCGGGACCGCAGGACGAGGCCGGGAATCAGCGTTCCCAGCGCCGCGGGGAGCAGCAGGATGAGACCCACGGGCAGACCGGCGATGAGGGCGTCGGTCGGACGGGACTGTGGCTGCAAGGTGAACGCGGAGTCGGCCCGGGTGCCTGGGTCGTTGTGGCGGCAGGTGAACTCGTACGTGCCGGAGGTGTCGGTGACGAACGTGTACGGCGTGAGCTGGTTCGTGGTCGACCGGTCGATGAACTTGGCGCTCAGGTCCCCGTGCGCACCGTCCGGTCCGGTGAAGGTGCAGGTCCCCATAGATATCCAGCTGCCCGAACGGGTCACGGTCTCCTTGATCTCGTAGACCTGGTCCGCCTCGAGC
>WRCL01000310.1 GCA_009783975.1 Micrococcales bacterium | reverse complement strand
CCCGAGGGGTCCCCCACCGGGACCATCCGCACGACCTCCTCGAACGCGGCGGCCTGGATCTGTGGGTCGAGCGTGGTGGTGACGGTCAGCCCGGCGGCGACCAGGGCACGGCGCTCGTCGGCGCTGGCCCCGAACACCGGGTCGACGAGCAGGATCTTCGTCACCCAGTCGCAGAAGAACTCAGACCCGGCGACGGCGTCACCAGCAGCCTCGCACGCTGTGGAGCCGTCGTCGGCTGTGCGCAACGTCGCCAGGAGCGTGCCTTCAGCCACCACCGTGCCGTCGGCGACGACACGGTCGTTGGCGTAGATCTGTGTCATACCCGCCTGTGCTGCGGGGAGCGCCGTCGCCGACGCTGTGGCGACAGGGGTCGGCCCTGACGAGCCGACGACGAGGGCGACGGTCACACCGACGACCAACGCCCCCACAGCCGAGCTCGCGGCAGCGATACGCCCGGCGCGGCGCCGGCGGCCTGTGCGCACGACTGCTGCCGGGTCGACGACGACCGTCGGCGCAGGGGTGTCGAGCCCGTCACGCAGACGCTGGGCAAGCTGTTCGTCGCTCATCGTTGTTCCTCCTTCAGTGCCTCGCGCAGGTGCTGCAGACCGCGCGACGCCGCCGACTTCACAGTGCCGACCGAGACGTTGAGCATCGCGGCGACTTCTTTCTCGCTGAACCCTTCGACGTGGCGCAGCACGACGACGCGACGCTGCTGGGCCCCCAGACGCGCCAGCGCCCGCATGAGCAGGTCCCGCTCGGCCAGCGCCGCGGACTCGTCCGGCCTGACCTGGTCAGGAGGACCGTCGGTGAGGACCTCTCGTCGTCGCGACCGCCACGTGGACACCCGCTGGTTCGCCATGATCTTGCGCGCGTACGGCAACGGCGCACGCCGGGCCCGCGGCCACGCGGTGTACGTGCGCACAAGGGTCTGCTGGACGAGGTCCGCAGCCCGGTGCTCGTCACCGGTCAGGTGCCACGCGGTCCGAGACAGCGCGGGCATCGCCGTGGTCATGAACATGGTGAACTCTTCGTCCCGGGTGCCAGTCGCGACATCGACGCGCTGGCCGGCCTCCACAGCCCAGCTGACCTCACTCACGCTCATATCCTGTTCACGCTCGACACTGCTCAAAGGTTGCCCGCCGAACCGTCCCCATTGTCCTGCCCCCGGCAGAAGAGCGCGGGTCTTTCGCGGCGGGGCACCTCGCCACGGTGCGCCGCGGTGCGGCAAGATCGAAGACACGCCCGAGACCAGGAGCCCCGATGCCCGACTTCGCCTACTCCGACCTGCTGCCGACCGGACCTGACACGACCGCGTACCGCACGCTCACCGACGAGGGGGTCGGCGTCGTCGACGCCGACGGGCGCACCTTCCTCACCGTGGCCCCGCAGGCGCTGACACTGCTGGCCAGCACTGCGTTCGGCGATATCGCGCACTACCTGCGCCCGGCGCACCTGGCCCAGCTGCGGACCATCTGCGAGGACCCGCAGGCGTCGGCCAACGACAAGTTCGTCGCGATGGACCTGCTGAAGAACGCCGCGATCGCCGCGAAAGGTGTGCTGCCGATGTGCCAGGACACCGGCACGGCGATCATCATGGGCAAACGCGGCCAGCACGTGCTGACCGACGGCACCGACGAGGAGCCGCTGTCACGCGGGGTGTTCGAGGCGTACACCCGCCTGAACCTGCGGTACTCGCAGAACGCGCCGCTGACGATGTTCGACGAACGCAACACCGGGTCGAACCTGCCGGCGCAGGTCGAGCTGTACGCCGACACGGCACCGGGCCACGAGAACACGTACAAGTTCTTGTTCATGGCCAAAGGCGGGGGGTCGGCGAACAAGTCGTACCTGTTCCAGGAGACCAAAGCGATCTTGAACCCCTCGTCGCTGATGGCGTTCCTCGAAGGCAAGATCCGGGCCATCGGCACCGCGGCGTGCCCGCCGTACCACCTGGCGGTCGTCATCGGCGGGACCTCGGCGGAGTTCGCCATGAAGACCGCGAAGTACGCCTCGGCGAAATACCTCGACGGGCTGCCGACCACCGGTGACATCACCGGGCACGGTTTTCGCGACGTCGACCTCGAGGCCCAGGTCCTGGCGATGACGCGCGAGCTGGGGATCGGCGCGCAGTTCGGCGGCAAGTACTTCTGCCACGACGTGCGCGTCGTGCGCCTGCCGCGCCATGGTGCGTCGTTGCCCGTGGCGATCGCCGTCTCGTGCTCGGCGGACCGCCAGTGCCTGGGCAAGATCACACCTGAAGGTGTGTTCGTCGAACAGCTCGAGACCGACCCAGGGGCGTACCTGCCTGACGTCGTCAACGACGACCTTGGCGGGGACGTCGTCGCGGTCGACCTCAACCGCCCGATGGACCAGGTCCGCGCCGAGCTGGCCAAGTACCCGGTGAAAACCCGTCTGTCGCTCACCGGCCCGGTGGTCGTCGCCCGTGACATCGCCCACGCGAAGATCAAAGAACGTCTTGACGCGGGCGAACCGATGCCCGCCTACCTGCGTGACCACCCCGTGTACTACGCCGGTCCGGCCAAGACCCCCGAGGGTTACGCCTCCGGCTCGTTCGGCCCGACCACGGCCGGGCGCATGGACTCGTACGTCGAGGAGTTCCAGGCTGCGGGAGGCTCGCTGGTCATGCTCGCCAAGGGCAACCGCTCCAAGGCCGTCACCGACGCGTGCGCAGCCCACGGCGGTTTCTACCTCGGGTCCATCGGTGGCCCCGCCGCACGCCTCGCCCAAGACTGCATCACGTCGGTCGAGGTCCTGGAGTACCCCGAGCTCGGTATGGAAGCGGTGTGGAAGATCGAGGTCCGCGACTTCCCGGCGTTCGTCGTCGTCGACGACAAAGGCAACGACTTCTTCGCCGAGGTCGCGGCCCCCACGCTGACGATCGGCCGCCGCCCAGGGCTGTAGAGGGGCGAGCGTTGGAACCGGACACACCTGTATGGGGCACACCGCCAGTGCGGGCCGCCGAGCCTGTCGTCCGGCGAACGCAATCCGTTACCTCAGAGGAGTTGTGGGAGCTGCGGCTCGAACGCCTTGCGGTGGTGGTACGACCCCGACGACAAGGGAACAGCGTGGACGACGGAAGCACCCACGTCCGCCAATGGTTCGTGTCCCTCGGTACCATCACCGGAACTGAACAAGACGCGCTGGACCAGCTGGTCGAAATCGCCTCCGAGAGGGTCAGACAAGTCTTCGGCACAGCCGGTTGTCGTATCGCCCAGGACGGAACGAGCATCGTGGTGTCCAAAACAACGCCTCTGCTGTCGGAGAACACCTACGAGGTTGACTGCCGGTACAGCGCTGTCCGCGTCTTGACGACAGTCCCGCCCAGGCCGCACCCCGTCCGCCCAGACCCACCCGCCCACAAACGATCCGAACGCAGCGGACGCCGCCGGAAGCCACGAGGACAAAACCGCAAGCGCTGAGCCCACGTATATCCCCGGGCTCTGCGCTCGCGGTGTCACTGGCTGTCGTCGTAGAGCGAGACGAGGAACGATGCGTACCAGGTGAGGT
>WRCL01000309.1 GCA_009783975.1 Micrococcales bacterium | reverse complement strand
CTGCTCGTGCTCGCCGGGCTCGTCGGCACAGGTGTGTGCGTGCGTGGGTGGCTGCGCACCTACCCGGGCCGGTCGCGCACGAGCACCATCGGGTGGGGTGCACGGCTGGTCATGGTGTGGGCGCTGGTCCTCATCGCCGCGCAGCCGTCGACGACGACGCCGATCGGGGTGGGGACGACCTCGTCGAACGTCGACATCTTGCTCGTCGTCGACCGCACCGGGTCGATGGCAGCCGAGGACTGGAACGGCGGGCAGCCCCGGCTCGACGGGGTCCGCGCCGATGTCGCCACGCTTGTCGACGCCCTGCCTGGGGTGCGCTGGTCGGTGCTCGCCTGGGACTCCCAGGCGGTGCGCACCTTGCCGTTCACCACTGACGCGCGGGCGTTGACCTCATGGGTGGGCACGGTGCGCCAGGAGATCACGCAGTACTCGGGCGGGTCGCAGATCGACCGTCCCCTCGACCAGCTCACGCAGATCCTCGCCGAGGAGGTGGCACGTCGTCCCCATGCCCTGCAGTACGTCATCGTCATGTCCGACGGGGAGTCGACGACGAACGCCCCGATGACCTCCTACCGCGGTCTGCGCGACCATGTCGCCGGCGGTCTCGTGCTTGGCTACGGGACGAACACCGGCGGCAAGATGCGGTCCTACGACGGGTCAGCAGACCCCGACCCGGAAGCGCCGTGGATCACCGACGAGTCCGGTGAGCCCGCGCTGTCGCGGATCGACGAGCAGGTGCTCACCGCGGTCGCCGCAGACCTTGACGTGCCGTACCTGCACCGCACCGGTCCGGGGCCACGTGACCTGCGCGCCTGGGCCGACGGTGTCGACCGGCTCACCAAACCCGAACCTGGCCGCACCGTGCACGTGTACCTGGCCCAGACCTGGCCGGTGGCGTGCCTGCTCGGCCTCGCGCTCGCGGTCGAGGTCGCTGTGGCCGTCCCGCGGCGGACCCGGCGTCTGGTCGGGTTGGGCAGGGCGCGATGAGCCGCGCACGGACAACCCCGATCACCCCAGACCGCCGGGAGCGGGCCCTGGTCTCACGGCTGCTGTGGACCGCGGGCGTCGCCCCGTTCGTCGTCGCGCTCGTGTGGGTCGCCTGGCCGATGGTCGCCGCGGGCCTGGCGGTGCGCGCCGCGACGCACCAGGCGCACGCTGGTGACCGGCCTGGGTACTTCTGGCTGGACGCGGTGGCTGACCATGGTTTCGTCGAGCAGTGGCGCGCTGAGTACAACCGTGGGACGGTCCGCCTGCTCGCCGGCGAGGGGTGGGACGCGGTCGAGCCGCTGCGCCGGGCCCTGGACGCGGTCCCTCAGGTGCAGTCCGACGGGTACGTGCAGTACTGCATGGTCCTGGACAACCTCGTCCTGGCGTACGAGGCGGCCGCTGCGCATGCTGGCGACCCCGACGAGGCCCGCCATGCCACCGCCGACGCCGTCCAGCTGCGCAAGGACCCGCGGTGCACCACCGCAGACAACACCCCGCCGCCAGGACCTGCCCCACCACACCCACACCCGGACGGGCCGGACGGTTCGGGCGACGACGCCGACGAGAGCCAGCGCCAGCGTGAGCTCGACGAACGCAGGCGCGGTTCGGACGCTGACGCCGAGCAGTTCCGCCAAGGCGGCGGCACCCCTGACCTCACCAACCCTGGCAGCGGACGTCCAGGCGGCGAGCGGCCGCCCGGGCCGGGGCCGCAGGACTGGTAGGTCAGCGAGAAGCGAGGTAGTCGCGCATGGCCTGGACCTCGGCGCGGCTCATCGAACGGAAGTTGTCCGTCCCCGGGTTCGGGCCGCTGTCAGGCCCTTGGGCTTCGAGGCAGAACGGGACGTCGTCGTAGCAGTACACGTGCAGGTACTGACCAGGGTGGGCGTCGGCAGAAAAGCGCCACGAGGTGCCCAGCACCTCTCCGTCGGTGTTCTCCCACGTCCCAGCCTCCTCGTACGCGGTGACGAAACCTGACCGTGCCGCCTGCGTGCTCGGCCACTGGGTGATGTAGACCTCCCCGCTGGCGGCCGAGCTTGTCGGGCAGACCAGGGAGTAGGTCCATCCGGTCGGGAGGTATCCTTCATTGGTCTGGCAGACGCTGGTGTCGAAGTGCTCTTTTGGTTTGAAAGCGTGCAGGACGGCGGCCCTGCCGTCGAACGCGGGGCACGGGTTGACGGTCGTGCCGTCCCAGCAGGTCGCGCTCGTCGCCGGTGAGCGCAGGGCGAACCACCACACGCCGAACCCGACCCCACCAAGGACGATGAGGCCGACAACAGCGCCAAGGGCGATCTTCATCGCGTTGCCTGAGCCTTGGGCCGGGCGGGGTGCGTGCGGGGGCGGGGCGTACCCGTAGCCCTGCGGCTGGCCGGACATGGGTTGGTACCCCGTCGTCGGCGGTCGCGCCGGCGTCGGGGCAGGTGCACGGTATCCCGAGCTCGCCGGGTATGGGGCGCTGGGTTGTCCGGCCGGTGGTGGGGCGCTGGGTGCCGGGCCGCTCGGGGGCCCCGACGGTGGGGGACCGCTGGGTTGCCCTGGGCCCACACGTGGTGGGCCGCTGGCGGCCTGGCGCGGTGGCATCTGGGGCTGGCCTTGCGGCCCAGGGCCCTGGGGCTGCCCGGCAGGCTGTGGTGCCGGGCCCTGGGGTTGTGGCGCAGGCTGTGCCGGGCTCTGGGGCTGTGCCTGTGGGCCAAAGCTCTGCGGCGGTGGGCTCTGGCCTGGTGCCGGGACCGCGGTGGCCGGGGCGGGGGGACGAGGTTCCCGGCGTTTTTCGGCCAGCTGCTGGGCGAGCGTCGTCAGCTCGGCCGGTGTCATGACCGCGACCGGGGTTTTCAGCGCCCCGACGGCGACTGCGAGCTTGGGGTCACCCAACGGTGCGGTGAGGATCCCGGTGACCTTGTGCAGCACCTGGGCCAGCGCAGGGGTGTAGGCGGTGCCACCGGTGAGGTAGAGCCCGGCGAGGTTCGTCGTACCTGAGGCCTGCAGCGCCCGGGAGGTCAGGGCCCCGGCACGTGACATCGGCTCGGCGATGAGGTCTTCGTACTCTTCGCGGGTGACGGTCAGCGTCGTCTCCTGGCCGCGCACCGCGACCCCGACGGGGGCGTTGGTGTGCTCAGACAGGTCCTGCTTGGCGGCACGGACCACGTCGAGCAGGGTCAAGGTCGCCCCGAGGTGCTCGGCGTCGGCCAGCGCGGCGACCATGTCTGTGCGCCCGGCGGTGCGCAGCTGCGACAGCACCCACTCGTACAGCAGGTTGTCCAGGTCGTTACCACCGAGGCGGTCGTCGCCTTCCTGAGCCACGACGAGCAGGTCTTTGCCCGGTGACGGGTCGTCGGTCGTCTGCAAGACCGCGATGTCGCAGGTGCCGCCGCCGGTGTCGACGACCGCCACACGTGAGCCTGGCGGCAACGACCCGGGCGGGACGTGGGCGTGCAGGGCAGCGATCGGTTCGGGCAGCAGCCGGATCTGGTCACGGGCGAACCCGGCGATCTTCGCGGCTTCTTGCAGGGCCGTCAACCGGGCACGTCCCCAGCGCACCGGGTGGGTGAG
>WRCL01000308.1 GCA_009783975.1 Micrococcales bacterium | reverse complement strand
CCCTCACCCCCCCGCGCACCTTGACCTTGGAGGAATCGTTGGAGTTCGCCAGCGACGACGAGTGCGTCGAGGTCACCCCGGAGACGGTGCGGATCCGCAAAGTCGTCCTCGGGGCCGAGGCGCGCGCCAAAGCCGCCGCCCGGGCGCGTCGCAGCGCACAGGGACTGGCCGGGTAGGGTGACCGCGTGAAGGTGCTGCTCGGTGTCATCGGCATCGTCTCGACTGTCGTCGTCGGGGCGGTGGTCGGGGCGTTGGGCTCGGTCGCGCACTGGGCGAACCGGCCGTGGGGTCTGGTCGTGAGCCTCGTGCTGGTGGTGACGAGCACGACGACGGTGCGCGCCTGGGCGGGCCGACGTGTGATCGTCGCGCACCTGGTGGGGATGGGTGCGGTCATCGCGCTGCTGGCCCGGCCAGGTCCTGGCGGCGATGTGCTCATCCACCTGTCGTCGGTTCCGGCGCACGGGGTCGACCCGGCAGTTTTCGGACGGATCTGGGTCGTCGGGTCGCTCGTCGCGACTGTGGCGGTCGCCGTGGCACCTGGCGCGTTGTTCTCCGACCGCCCGGCCACGCTGTGGTTACCATGGCGCCGCCGGCCCGCCGGAGGTGAATTCTTGGGCGACATCCGTGCGGTGCCACCTGACCTTGGCACCGGCACCATCGCGCCCGGCCCGGACACCGCACCACGTGCCGGCGCACACGACGGGCGCGATGACGAGCAGGCCTGTTGCGACGGCGGCACGACCGACGGCGCACCCGCTGGCGCACCAGGTGGCAGCGACGGTCCGGACGCCGACGTGGCGCGAGGTCCTCGCGTGTAGTCCGCTGGGGGAAGCTGGCGAATGCGGGCATGGCGCTGCGTAGAATTTGCGTGGACACCGAGAGGTACGGGGCATGGACGAACAGGACCAGACCGAACAGGGCCACATGTCGCCCGGCGGACCGCACGCACCGGCCCGTGGTGACAGCGCCGCTGCGCTCCCAACGCCGCAGGCACCGCCCGTCGTTGGCGAGGCCACACCTGTGGCCAGACCCTCTGGTGCGTCCATACCTCTGGCCCCGTCGGCGGTCACCCCACAGTCTGGGGCGAAGGCTGTGCCGGGTGCCGACACACCTGACGACGTGCTGTCCACGGTCGTCATGGCGTCCGGGCGGCGGGCTGCGCCACCTGCCCAGCATGGGGCCAACGGGTCCGCTGGTCCGCCTGCGTCGTCGCCTCCGCTCGTCGTCCCGCCCGCTGGCCCGCTGCGCCCTGAGTCGGCGTCGTCAGCCTCGCCGCTCGTCGTTCCCCCTGCGGGGCCTTCGGCTCCGTCAGCCCGGCCTGAGCCGGCCGTGCGTGCCGGTACGCCGCCGACCCCTGCTGCGCCGCCTGCCGCGCCTGCTGCTTCTGCCCGGCCTGAGCCGGCTGTGCGGCTGGGACCGGCGGTGTCTGTGCCGGTTGCGCCTGCTGTGCCTGCTGCTTCTGCCCGGCCTGAGCCGGCTGTGCGGATGGGACCGGCGACGTCTGCGCCTGCTGCGCCTGCCCGCCTTGAGCCGGCCGTGCGGACGGGGTTGCCGACGTCTGCGCCAGTTTCTCCGGCGGGGCCCTCTGCGCTGCCTGAACCGGCGGTGCGTCTGGGGCCAGCTGCCTCGCCCCCGGTGGCACCTGTTGCCCGGCCCGAGCCGGCGTCGTCGCTTGCTGTGCCTCCTGCGCGCGCTGTGGTGTATTCCCAGCCTGAGCCGGCGGCACCGGCACTTGCCGTCCCACCAGCACCAGCACCTGAACCTGAACCTCAACCGCAGGTCGAAGCCCCGCCCGTCCCACGGCGGCGCACCGTGTCCTCAGGCCAGCCATTCGCACGCCGGTCCGACCCGGCCGGGCCGGCGACACGCTCTGGGTCGCACCGCGCGTCGACGTCGGGGTCTGACCCGGCGGCGCCGTCTGGTCCCGACCGGCAGTCGCGCTCGCAGTCTCGTCGGTCGGTGACGTCACGGCCTGTTGCGGACGAGAGGTTCGCCATTCCCGAGCCTGTGAGCAGGCGCACGCTGCTCGTGGCTGGTGGCGTCACGGCTGTGCTCGTCCTCGTCGCGTACGTCGCGATCTGTGTCGGGCTGTCTGACCGTGTGCCGCGGGGCACGACGGTCGCCGGGGTGTCTATCGGTGGGATGAGCAGCGCCGACGCCCGCGCAGCGCTCGACGCTGGTCTTGGCGCGGCGGCGACCACCCCGGTGCCGACCATCGCCGACGGGCAGAAGTCGACGTTCGTCCCCGCCGAGGCCGGGCTCGCGCTCGACACCAAGGCGACAGTGGCCCAGGCCACCGGAACACGTCTGACCGAGCTGGGCCACCTGTGGAGGTATGTCGCTGGCGCTGGGCCTGTGGACCCGGTGTCAACAGTGGACACACCCATGCTCGAGGCGGCTGTTGACGCCCTGGAGCAGCCGGTGTTCGTCGAGCCGGTCGACGCCACCGTGGCGTTCGGCGAGAACGGTCTGCAGGTCACGCCAGCAGTTGACGGCAAAGGCCTGGACGCGAAAGCCACGATGCAGGTCCTCACCGAGCAGTGGCTGGCCGCTGACGGTCCCCTGGAGCTGCCCGTCGTCGTCAAAGCCCCGGTGATCACCGACGCGATCGCCGAGCAGGCTGTCGCCGAACAAGCCACGCCGCTGCTCGCCGGTCCGGTGACAGTCGTCGTCTCTGGTTCCCGAGCCACGTTGAGCGTGGCCCAGCTGACCGCCGGTGCCGGGTTCGTCCCCACCGACGGTGCGCTCGTGCTGGTCCTGGACGGGCCGGTGTTGGTGCGTGAGGTTGCCACACAGCTGCCGAACGTCATCGACGACGCCTCTGACGCGCGTTTCGACTTTGACGCCTCGGGCCGCCCGGTGATCATCGACGGGGTCCCCGGGTCGTCGGTCGCCCCTGAGGCCCTGTCCGACGGCATCATCGAGGCGAGCAAGACCCCAGCACGTACGACGACCGTGCCGCTGGTCCGGGCCGACCCTGAGCACTCGCGTGCTGACCTCGAACGCCTGGGTGTCCAGCAGGTCGTCGGCCAGTTCAGCACCCCGCTGACCTCTGAGCCGCGCCGCACGAAGAACATCGCCAACGGCGCGTCGATCATCAATGGCACGCTCGTGCGGCCAGGTGAGACGTTCAGCCTCGGCGGAACCTTGTCGCCGATCGACGCGACCCACGGTTTCGTCGAGGCTGGGGTGATCCAGAACGGGATCCACACCGACGGGATGGGCGGGGGTCTGTCGCAGCTGTCGACGACGACGTTCAACGCCGCGTTCGAGTCGGGGATGGAGCTTGTCGAGCACAAACCGCACTCGGAGTGGTTCAACCGCTACCCCGAAGGCCGTGAGTCGACGTTGTCGTACCCGGGGACCGACATGAAGTGGAAGAACAACACCCCCTACGGCGCCCTGGTCAAGGCATGGGTCGGGCCGTGCGACAAGAGTGGGTACGGGTGCACGTTCGTGCAGATCTGGAGCACGAAGCACTGGACCGTGGAGTCCCAGACCTTCGAACGGCGGAACATCGTCGCCCCGGTGACGAAGCACAT
>WRCL01000307.1 GCA_009783975.1 Micrococcales bacterium | reverse complement strand
AGCGTCAACCATGTGCCCGGCGGGTGAAAAGCTCACCCCCGTCGGGCGGCGACCGCTGCGTCGTACAGGTCGCGCCGCGGGACGCCAGCCTGCCCCGCGACGTGTGCGACAGCGTCCTTGAGGCGTTCGCCGGTGTCGACCCGCGCCAGCACCTCGCCGACGACGCCCGCAGTCACCTCACCAGCGCCCGGCACAGCACCAGCGACGACGACGACGACCTCCCCGAGCACCTCACCAGCGTCGGCCCAGGCCACAAGCTCGTGCAGCGGTCCGCGGCGGACCTCCTCATGGGTTTTCGTCAGCTCACGGCACACCGCCGCCCGCCGGGCCGGCCCGAACGCCTCGACCATGGCTGCGAGCAACGCCGCGACACGGTGCGGAGCCTCGAACAGCACCATCGTCCGCGGTTCGTCGGCCAGGGCGGCCAAGGCCCGGGCGCGTCCACCAGCGCGGCGCGGCAAGAACCCTTCGAAGCAGAACCGGTCAGTGGGCAACCCTGACAGCGCCAAGGCGGCGAGCACCGCTGACGGGCCTGGCGCGACGGTCACCGGCAGCTCGGCGGCGACCGCTGCGGTCACCAGGCGGTAGCCCGGGTCGGACACCGACGGCATCCCGGCATCAGTGACGACGACCACGGTGCCACCACCAGCGACGACGTCAAGCAGGCCGTCGGCCCGCGCCTCCTCGTTGTGGTCGTGCACAGCCAGGACCCGCCCGCCGACGTGCACCCCGAGCCGGGTGGCGAGCGCCTGGACCCGGCGGGTGTCCTCTGCGGCGACGACGTCAGCCTCGGCGAGCAGCCGGCACAGCCGCGCCGACGCGTCGTCGGTGTTGCCGATGGGGGTCGCCGCCAGCACGAGCGTTCCAGGTTCCATGCCCCCAGCCTGCCACGAGGGCGGGCCTGGTCAAGACTCGCAGCCGGGCGAGTGGGCCACCAAGTGCACAGTCGCCCGGCACGGTGGCCCTACCATGACCAGGTGCCTCAGGAGCCACTCGACCCGAGCGACGAACCTGCCACCGACGCACCCAACACGGCGGGCGACGACGAGCAGACCTCAGCTCCCACACCCAGCAACGACCCACCCGCCGCGCCCGGACCTGGATCCACCGACCCTGTGCCCGACAAGGCCGACCCGTCCCCCAGCCCCACACCCAGCGTCGTGGAGAACACCCCTGGCGCAGCACCGACGAGCACCGTCGACGAGGACGCACAGGTCCCACGTCTCGCACCTGACCGACCCAGCACGGCCGTCCCTGTGGGCGTTGGCGCCGCCACCAGCACCGCGGCGGCAAAGGCACGGGTCGCCGGTCTGGTCGGCAGCGCGCGGGCGCGGGTCGCGGCACGCACCATCGTGACCCCGCAGCCGATGCCCGGGGAGGACCCGGCCGAACCCACCGCGGCGCGGCTCACCCGGCGGCTGCTCGGCACGTCCCTCGCCCTGGCGAACCTCACGCGGCGCGACCGGATCTTGGGTTGGGTGTGGCCGCTGGCGGTCATGGCCTTTGGCGGTGTGCTGCGGTTCTGGCGCCTCGACCAACCCCACGAGCTGGTGTTCGACGAGACGTACTACGTCAAAGAGGGCTACTCGATGCTCGCCCGCGGGTACGAGGCCGACTGGGGCGCAGAGCCCAACCGGCGTTTCGAGGCTGGCGACACCTCGATGCTGTCGACCAGCACCTCAGAGCGGGTCGTCCACCCGCTCGTCGGCAAGTGGCTCATCGCCGCGGGGATCCGCCTGGGTGGCGGGGTCGACAGCTCGTTCGCCTGGCGCCTGGCTGTGGCCATCGCCGGGACGCTGGCGATCGTCATGGTCGCGCGGATCGCCCGGCGCATGTTCGCCTCGACCGCCCTGGGCACGTTGGCCGGGCTGTTCATGGCGGTCGACGGGATGGGGATCGTCATGTCCCGCACGGGTCTGCTCGACCCGTTCCTCATGGTGTTCGTCCTGGGTGCGTTCGGGTTGCTGCTCATCGACCGTGACCAGGCCCGACGACGACTAGCCCGGCGTATGGCCGCGGTCATCGACGCTGGGGCGACGATGCCCGTCCTCGGGCCGTGGCTCGGGGTGCGCTGGTGGCGCCTGGGGGCTGCGGTGCTCCTGGGCCTGGCGTGCGGGGTCAAGTGGTCGGGGATCTACTTCCTCGCGGTGTTCGGGTTGATGTCGGCGGTCTGGGACGTCACCGCCCGGTACCGCGCGGGGGTGCGGCGGTGGTTCGACGGTGCCCTGGTGCTTGACGCGGTCCCCGCTGGGCTCGCGATGGTGACGATCACCGCGGCGACGTATGTGGCGACGTGGACCTCCTGGTTCATCTCCGACAACGCCGACTACCGGGACTGGGCCGAGCACCACTCCGGCGAGGGCCCGCAGTGGATGCCAGCGGCGCTGCGGTCGTGGTGGGCGTGGCACGTGGACTCGTGGGAGTTCCACCACGGGCTGGACTCGGAGCACCCGTACGCGGCCAGTCCGGCAGGGTGGATCATCCAGCTGCGGCCCACGTCGTTCTACTACTCCCAGGACGTCTCGGGCCTGGAGGGCGCCGACGCGTACGCCACCTGCGGCGCCGACTCGTGCTCACGGGCCATCACGTCGTTGGGCAACCCGATGGTCTGGTGGTTGGGGGCGGCTGCGGTCATCGTCGCGCTGGTGTGGGCGCTGTGGTACCGCGACTGGCGTGCGTGGGGTGTGCTGTCTGGTCTGGTCGCCGGGTGGTTGCCGTGGGTTGCGTTGTACTCGCACCGCACGATCTTCACGTTCTACGCGATCGTGTTCTTGCCGTGGGTGGTGCTCACCCTCACCTATGTCATCGGGTTGGTGGTCGGTTCGAAAGACGAGGTGAGTCCACGTGCCCGCACGACCACGTTGTGGGTCGTCGGCGGTGTTGTCGGGCTCGTCGTGCTCGTCGGTGCTTTCTTCTACCCGGTCTGGACGGCGTGGACGATCCCGCGTGACCACTGGCAGCTGCGGATGTGGCTGCGCACGTGGATCTGACGGGTGCCGGTACGTGCGCCGACCACGGCTACAGTTCAGGTTGTGACACCTGACCTGCACCAGATCATGGCGCCAGACTGGGCCGCGGCCCTGGCACCTGTCGAACCTGCGATCCACCAGATGGGAGACTTCCTGCGGGCGGAGGTCGCTGCGGGGCACAGCTACCTGCCTGCCGGCGACGCCGTGTTCGCCGCGTTCGTCCGGCCGATGGCGCACGTGCGTGTGCTCGTCGTCGGGCAGGACCCCTACCCGACCCCCGGGCACCCGATGGGCCTGTCGTTCTCCGTCCAGCCTGGTGTGACACCGCTGCCGAAGTCCCTGGCGAACATCTTCCGCGAGCTCGTCAACGACGTCGGCGTCCCGCGCCCCACGTGCGGGGACCTCAGCCCATGGGCCGACCAAGGCGTCATGCTGCTCAACAGGGTGCTCACCGTGCGCCCTGGGACCCCAGCGACGCACCGGGGCAAAGGCTGGGAACAGGTGACCGACGCGGCGATCGACGCCCTGGTCGCCCGCGGTGGTCCGCTCGTCGCCATCTTGTGGGGCAAGGACGCGCAGTCGT
>WRCL01000306.1 GCA_009783975.1 Micrococcales bacterium | reverse complement strand
GACCCCGACGACGACAGCAAGCAGCCCGTCGAGCTCGACGAGGTCACCACGCCGCCACCTCGCTGTCATCTCGACAAGACCGACACCGCGGTGCGCAGAGCGTCGACCCGGGTGGTCTGCTCCCAGGTGAACCGGTCGTCGGCGCGGCCGAAGTGGCCGTAGGCGGCGGTGGCCTGGTAGATGGGCCGCAGCAGGTCCAGGTCGGCGATGATCGCCGCGGGACGCAGGTCGAACACGTCGCTGATCGCGCCAGCGAGGGTCTCGTCGCTGGTCTCGCCGGTGCCGAAGGTGTCCACGTACAGGCCCACGGGGTGGGCGCGGCCGATGGCGTAGGCGACCTGGACCTCGCAGCGGCGCGCCAGGCCTGCGGCGACGACGTTCTTGGCGACCCAGCGCAGCGCGTACGCCGCGGAGCGGTCGACCTTCGACGGGTCTTTGCCGGAGAACGCTCCCCCACCGTGGCGGGCCGAGCCGCCATAGGTGTCGACGATGATCTTGCGGCCCGTGAGCCCCGCGTCGCCCTGGGGCCCGCCGACGACGAACATCCCGGTCGGGTTGACGAACAGGTCGTAGCGCGACACGTCCAGGTCCACGCCCGCCAAGACCGGGGCGACGACCAGGTCATGGACCGCCGGGGCGAGGGTGGCCGTCAGCTCGACCTGCGGGTCGTGCTGGGTGGAGACGACCACGGCGGCGACCCGCACCGGACGGTCCTGGTCGTACTCGACGGTCACCTGGGTCTTGCCGTCTGGCCGCAGCCCGGGGAGCTCCCCAGAGCGCCGCACCGCCGCGAGACGTTCGGCGAGCCGGTGCGCGGTCCACACCGGCAGCGGCATGAGGTCAGGGGTCTCGTCGCACGCGTAGCCGAACATCAGGCCCTGGTCACCGGCGCCTTGCAGGTCGTACGGGTCGAGGTCGGCGCTGTCGTCCCGGGCCTCGAGGGCTTTGTCCACACCCTGGGCGATATCGGGCGACTGCTGGCCGATCGACACCGACACCCCGCACGAGTCCCCGTCGAACCCGATCCGTGACGATGTGTACCCGATCTGGCGCACCACCTGCCGCACGATCTGCGGGATCTCGACGTACGCGCTGGTCGTCACCTCCCCCGCGACGTGCACCAGCCCCGTGGTGACCATCGTCTCCACCGCGACCCGCGCCGTGGGGTCCTGGGCCAGGATCGCGTCGAGGATCGCGTCGGAGATCTGGTCGCACACCTTGTCCGGGTGCCCCTCGGTGACCGACTCTGAGGTGAACAGACGCGATGAGACCATGGCGCCTACCTTAGAGGTTGTCGTGCTCCGCTGCCCCAAACCCCAAGACACTGGGGACGGTTCCGATGTCTTGCCTGGTCACAGGGCTGCGACCAAGCAAGACACAGGAACCGTCCCCACCGTCTTTCTGTCAGCGGGTCGCCGTCACTGCTCGCCGTCGTCGAGGTCGCCGATGTCCTCACCGAGGATGGTCTTGACCATGTCAGAGGCCGAGATGGCCGACCAGTCCGTCCACGGCTGGCCGTTGACCAGGATCGTCGGGGTCACGACACGGCCGTCCTCGCTCGGCAAGGTCGCGGTCACCGCCGCGGTCCACGGGATGAACAGGCGCTTGGGGCTGCCCTTGAAGTCTGCGGTGACCGTGAACAGGTCGGTGACCGACGCGGGGACGCCCGCACCCTGGGCGAGCTCGGCGATGCGCTCGTCTTTGAGCCCGGAGGTGTTCTCCTTGGGCTGGGCGTCGAACAACGCGGCCATGAACGGCAAGAAGTGCTCAGGGGACTTGTCGGCGACGACCGACAAGGCGTTGGCAGCACGGGCGCTGTAGTTCGTCCCCAGGGAGAAACGGTCCAAGGTCGCCACGACGTGGTAGACGACGGTGACGTCGTCACGGCCGGTCTCCGGGTCGAGCAGGGCCTCGAGCTCGGCGGCCTGCAGCTGTTCGAACCCGGCGCAGGCGGGGCAGATGAGGTCCATGTACACCTCGATGACCACAGCCTCCTCGGCGGCGCGGACCCCCACCCCTTGCTTGCTCACCGGGATGCCCACCAGGTCGGAGTCACCGGCCGACGGCACCTGGACATCAGCCACCGCTGGGGCCGGCGGCAGGGCTGTGGGCGCCTTCTTGGAGTCGAGGTTCTGCTTGACCAGCAGGAAGATCCCCACGGCGACCGCCAGGACAGCCACAGCCACCAGGGCGATTCCCACGATCTTGTTGCGACGCTGCTCACGCTCCTGCTTCGCGCGCAGCTCGGCGGCCTGCCGGCGCGCCTCTTCACGGCGCTGGGTCTTGGTCATGCGGTCGTTGGTCGCCATGGGTCTCCTTCAGCACTGCCGGGTCGCCAAGACCCCGTTGGGTTTGCGGGCCGCTGCTGGTGTCGGCGCTGACGCGCGCGTGGGCGGCACCGCCCAGGATAGTCCGCAGCCGGGCTCGTCTGGCACGACCGGGTCTGACAGGACAAAAGACGGTGAGGACCGACACCAACGACCATGGCACCAGATGCGACGTCAGGAGGTCGCATCTGGTGTCTCATGTCGCATCTGACTGCCTCGCACCAGTGCGAACGGCCCCTCACGGTCGAAGGTTCAACCAGAAAGCGGGGCGCACACCCCCGCCGGTCCACGAGACAGAGTAACCGCGGGCGTTGAGAACGCCGTCGTCGAGGACGCGCGCGGCGAGGACGGGGGTGCTGCCAGGAGAACGCAACCACCACCAAGCGCTCGCGCCATCCTCGTCCGTTCCAGTCGCTCGATCACCCAGCTCGAGCACCACCGACTCACGGAAGACCTTCCAGTCGGCGCCCGCCAGGTGTTCCACCGCCTCTTGCATGCTGAGCAGGAAGACGCGGTCAGTCGTGTCGTTGCCGCCCGGGGTTTTCCAGACCCAGCTGGCCTCGTTGCGCACCCTCGACTCCACAACCCGGGAGGCCACCGGCTCACCCAGCGACGAGCAGAACTCGTCGTTCAACCACCGGCGCAGGTCGCACCGCTCCCACGTGACCTCCACACCAGCCCTGTGGTACGGGGCGCGGGCGACCACCCGGGCGGCCAGCAGCAACGCCCGCTGGCCACCTCTCTTGCGCACGACGTCAAGCACCCGCCAGTAGATCCCGCCCAACTGGACCGGAGGGGAGCCGGCTGACCACGTCCTACCTGCGATCTGCCGGCACACGTCCACCACCTCCGCCGTGGTCGACGCAGCACGGCTCTGGTAGTCCACCACCGGCGCGTCCTGGACCGTGGCTCTGCGATACCGGTTCTCGCTCACTGTCCCCCACAGCGGCACAGCATCGCCAACCTGGTCTGCCTGGACACACCCCGCGTCCAGCACGCCACACTCGTCGGGCGCAGTCCCCCACAGGGGCACGGTGTCGACGTCATCTGTCTGATGCGCCCGCGCGGCTTTGAGCTCGGCCACCTGGTCTTCGAGGCTCTGGGGGGCAGGCTGGTCGTCGCCACCGGTGCGACCAAGGCTGCCCATACCGGCCGACGGTAGCACCCCGCCACTGCATGAGGACCACAGTCACCTGGGCCGAAGAACGTCCCATGAATTGAACCCTGAGCGT
>WRCL01000305.1 GCA_009783975.1 Micrococcales bacterium | reverse complement strand
GAAGGCGCCGAACTCACGGTCGGCTACGTCTTCGGTGGCGAGCAGGTAGGCGACCTGGAGGTAGCGCGGGGTGCCGTCCTTGACGGCGACGAAGTCGATCTCGCCGGTGCGGGTCTTGCCGGTGTACAGGTCGAAACCGCGGGCGGCGAGCTCGACGTAGACAGCGTTCTCGATGAGGTCGCCGACACCTGGGCCAGCCCCGACCCGTTTCCCGGCCAGGAGCCCGGCGTCGGTGGCGTAGTACTTGTCGAGCGTCGTCATGACCTGCCTGCCGCGCACGTCGTAGCGCCGGACCCTGTTGAGCAGCAACGATCCGGTCAGGGCGCGCAGGTAGGCGTAGATGGTGTCGGTGGCGACCTTGCGCCCGTGGGCGGCCAGATACCCGGTCAACGACTGCGGCGAGATGGTGCGGCCGAGGTTCTCCATGGCGAAGTCGAGGATCGTCTCCAGCGCCGGCACGTCACGGATCCCTGCGCGGGTGACGACGTCGCGCAGCACGACCGAGGCGAACACGTCGCGCAGGTAGACCCGTCCTGCAGCCGCAGGCAAGGTGAACCGTTGCGGCATCCCACCCCAGGTGAGGTAGTCAGTGAGCAGCTCGGCCGACGGGCCCAGCCCACGCAAGGCCAACGACTCGGCATAGCTCAGTGGCCACACCCGCAGCTCGACGTACCGACCAGCCAGGTACGTCGCCAGCTCCCCGGACAACAGGTGCGCGTTGGACCCGGAGATGAACACCGACACGCCGCCACGGGCACGAAGGTCGTTCACGGCCCGCTCGAACTGCTCGACCTCACCCACCTCGTCCAAGATCACATACCCCCGGCCGTCTTCCAGCAGATGTGACGTGACGTGCTCGACCAGGGTCGCTGCGGTCCGCACCGTGTCGAACTGCGTCAGCTCGAAGTTGGTCTCCACGACCCGCTCTGGCCCCACGCGCGCCCGCAGCTCGTCGGCGACCTGGCGCAGCAGCACCGATTTGCCCGCACGGCGCACCCCTGTGACCACTTTGACCAGGTCGGTGCTGTCGTACAGCGGCCGCAGCTGGGCCAGGTACCGCTCCCTTGGGTACGGTGTCTGTGTCATAGTTCCATCGTACTGGAAGAACTTGCCGATGTGGACAGTTCTTCCAGTACGGTCGACGAACTGTCGTGTCGACTGCACCTATCGCCAACCCCCCGTCTCGGGCCGAGCTCGATGGTTTCATGGCGTTCGACGATTGCACCGTCGCACTCGCCATGGAGTCAACGAGCTCGACCCGAGCTGGTCAACGGCTAGCTCAGTCGGTGGATCCAGGCTGAGAGCTGATCGTGCGATCTGTGGTGCAGGCGGGAGCCCGAGGCACCAACAGTTGTCGGTGGGTTCGTCGCGCCTCCAGGCGAGCCCGGACATGTGCGGCGGACGTGGGCTACGTGCTGTAGTGTTGAACACTACCGCGGGAGGCGGCTATGGCGACGGTCAGTGCGACGCAGGCGAACCGGTCGTTCTCGCGCCTGTTGGGCCAGGTGATGAAGGGGGAGACGGTGACGATCTTGTCGAGGGGACGCCCCGTGGCGGTGATCAGCCCGGTCGACGACGTTGCGGCCCGGCGCCAACAGGCGAAGGCTGCGTTGCTCGAACGGCTGGACCGGCAGCAGGCCAGCGGCGAAGCGCGGACCTGGACCCGTGACGACCTGTACGAAGACTCATGAGGGTCGCGCTGGACACCAACGTGCTCGTGTACGCCGAGGGCGAAGGTGACGAGGCTCGCTGCCGCACGGCGCGTGGGCTGGTCGCCCGCCTACCCGCCGACGAGGTGGTGCTCCCGGTGCAGGTGCTTGGCGAGCTGTCCAAAGTCCTCGTCGGCAAAGCCCGCCGCCCGCGCGAGGAGGTCCGTACCGCGGTGAATGGCTGGGCCGACGCCTACCAGGTGGCTGACTCGACCGGCCCAGCGCTCGTCTCGGCCCTGGACCTCATGGCAGACCAGCAGATGAACACCTGGGACGCACTCATCCTCGCTGTCGTTGCCGAGCAGCAGTGCAACACGTTGTACTCCGAGGACTTCCATGCGGGACTCACCTGGCACGGCGTGACCGTCGTCAACCCCTTCGCGCTGTGAGCTCAACCGGGGCAGGCCGGGCACAGGTCGATCGACAACGTGGCGAGCGTGCCGGGGGGCCGCAGCGCGCAGGGAGTTTCGAGCACGGCCGAGGTCACATGTTCCCGGACCTCGTCGCGTCCCATATCAGGTGTGGTCACACGGCCTCCAGCCATTGGGTCGGGAAGATCACCCTTCGTTCGCGCAAGGACGGTGGGGTGTGGACGAGGTTCCAGTCGCGCCACCGCGCCGGCATCGTGCCAGGTTCCCACCACTGGGCCACCGGACGCAGCTGTGTGGTCCAGTCCAACGACGCGCCATCGTGCGACAGCGACCAGGTGTGGGCGGCGACACCGGTGATCAGGGCGTTCCAGCGCACGTCCCCGGTGGTCGGGGGTTTGATGTGGTACGCCGCGATGTCACGCTCGTCGTCCAGGAGCTGGAGCTGTTGGACGGTCTGGCGCACCAACCGTGTGCAGTGGACAGGGTCAGCGTCCATGTGCCGTTTGACCACGAGCGCCAGCTGTGGGTAGCACAGCAGGCGACCGGCGACGATCGGACCGGCAGGGTCGGTGCGTCCAGCGGTCTGGATCCGGGCGACCACGGTGGCCGACATCGGCTTCGATCCGTGCCGGTATGCCGACAGGTTCGGGGTTGCGATCCCCGTCAACCACGACAGCGTCGAGTACGTGTGCTCCTGTGGCCACTGCACGTCCATCACCTCCGTCGCCAATTTTATGACCCCCGCGTCGTCACACGTCTAGCGCCGAGATGCGACCTGGCACACCAGATGCGACACCAGGACGTCGCATCTGGTGTCTGCCGTCGCAGCTGGCTGATTGCCGTGTCGTGCGGATGCCAGGGCACAATTTGTTGGGGGCGAGGACTGAGGAGGACCTGGTGCACGACGAGAGCGGTCCAGCAGGTGTTGTCGCACAGGTGCTGGCGCGGCAGCCGGTGTGGGACGGGCACAACGACCTGGCCTGGGCGGCGCGCACCTTGGCCGGCTGCGGCTGGGACGGCCTTGACGTCGCGGCGGGCACGGCAGGACGGACCCACACCGACCTGCCCAGGCTGCGCGCTGGTGGGGTTGGGGCGCAGTTCTGGTCGGTGTACGTCCCGACGGCCTGCGGGCCACGCGCTGTGACCCAGACGCTGGAGCAGGTCGACGCTGTGCGCACGATGGTCGCGCGCCACAGCGAGCACCTGCGGCTCGCGCTGCGCGCCGACGACGTCGTCGAGGCGTGGGCGGCCGGGCGGATCGCCTCGCTCATCGGTGCTGAGGGTGGGCACTGCATCGACTCGTCGTTGGGTGTGCTGCGGTGCTTGTACCGGCTGGGGGTGCGGTACATGACGCTCACCCACAACGAGAACCTGCCGTGGGCCGACTCGGCGACCGACGTCGAGGCGCTGGGAGGTCTGTCACCTTTTGGGGTCGAGGTCGTGCGTGAGATGAACAGGCTCGGGATGCTCGTCGACCTGTCGCACG
>WRCL01000304.1 GCA_009783975.1 Micrococcales bacterium | reverse complement strand
TTCGAGGAGCGGCTCAAGGCCGTGCTCGGCGGGGTGAAGGCGGCCGAGGGGCGCATCCTGCTGTTCGTCGACGAGCTGCACACGGTCGTGGGGGCCGGGGCCGGCGCGGACAGCTCGATGGACGCCGGGAACATGCTCAAACCTATGCTCGCACGCGGCGAGCTGCGGCTCATCGGCGCGACGACGCTTGACGAGTACCGCGAGCGCATCGAGAAAGACCCGGCGCTCGAACGGCGGTTCCAGCAGGTGTTCGTCGGCGAACCGTCGGTCGAGGACACTGTCGCGATCTTGCGGGGCCTGGCCGAACGGTACGAGGCGCACCACAAAGTGACGATCTCCGACGCGGCGCTCGTCGCCGCCGCGACACTGTCTGACCGGTACATCTCCGCGCGCCAGCTGCCTGACAAGGCCATCGACCTGGTCGACGAGGCCGCCTCGCGCCTGCGTATGGAGCTGGACTCCTCCCCTGTGGAGATCGACGCCCTGACCAGGCAGGTCACCCGCCTGGAGATGGAAGAGGTCGTCGTGTCAGAAGCGAGCGACCCCGCGTCGGTCGAACGCCTGGCCACGTTGCGCCGCGACCTTGCCGACCGGCGTGAACGGCTCGCCGCGCTCAACGCCCGGTGGGAGAAGGAGAAAGCTGGGCACAACCGCGTCGGTGACCTGCGGGTGCGGATGGACCAGCTGCGTTCGGACGCCGAACGTGCCCAGCGCGAGGGCGACTACGCCACGGCCGGCAAGATCATGTACGGGCAGATCCCCGAGGTCGAGGCGGAGATCACCGCCGCCGAGGCCGACGAGGACCACCCGTGCGACCCCCCGATGATCGCCGACAAGGTCGGGCCCGACGAGGTCGCCGAGGTCGTCTCGGCGTGGACCGGCATCCCCGCGGGGCGTCTGCTCGCCGGGGAGACCGCCAAGCTGCTCGGGATGGAGTCTGAGCTGGGCCGGCGCCTGGTCGGGCAGGGCCCGGCGGTCGCGACCGTGTCCGACGCGGTGCGCCGCGCCCGCGCCGGGATCGCCGACCCAAACCGTCCCACCGGGTCGTTTTTGTTCCTCGGACCCACCGGTGTGGGCAAGACCGAGCTGGCCAAAGCCCTGGCCGACTTCCTGTTCGACGACGAACGCGCCATGGTCCGCATCGACATGTCCGAGTACGGCGAGAAGCACTCGGTGGCACGCCTGGTCGGGGCGCCTCCGGGGTACGTGGGGTACGAGTCCGGCGGGCAGCTGACCGAGGCTGTGCGCCGCCGCCCCTACTCGGTGGTGCTGCTCGACGAGGTCGAAAAGGCCCACCCCGAGGTGTTCGACGTGCTGCTGCAGGTGCTCGACGACGGGCGCCTGACCGACGGGCAGGGGCGCACCGTGGACTTCCGCAACACGATCTTGGTGCTCACCTCGAACCTCGGCAGCCAGTTCCTCGTCGACCCACAGCTGAGCGACGAGGCCAGACGCGACTCGGTCATGGCCGCGGTGCGCATGGCGTTCAAACCTGAGTTCCTCAACCGTCTTGACGACGTCGTCGTGTTCGACTCGCTGTCGCTGGCCGAGATCGGCCAGATCGTCGACCTCCAGGTCGCGTCGTTGGCCCGGCGCCTGGCCGACCGCCGCCTCAGCCTCGACGTCACACCCGCCGCCTCGAAGTGGCTGGCGGTCGAAGGCTACGACCCGGTGTACGGGGCCCGGCCCCTGCGCCGCCTGGTCGCCAAGCAGATCGGCGACCGCCTGGCCCGTGCGATCTTGTCCGGTGAGGTCCACGACGGCGACACCGTCGTCGTCGACCGCACCGACGACGGGCTCACCGTCACCACCAGCGCGCGCGGATCTTCGACCGGCGAGCTCACACCGTGGTCGTCACCGAATGGCTGACCCCCGGTGGCGGGGCGTAGGAGGTGTCGTCGTCGGCGGTGAGACCGATGACGAGAAAGACGAGGAAAAGCAGCAGGCTGGCCCCACTGGTGGCAATCCCGGTGATTGCCATACCGCGGCCACCGGCGCGGCCCTCCCCGGTCTGCGTGTACGCGACGATACCCAAGACGAGACCGACGAGCGCCACGACCCCGAACACGCACAGCACGATCGAGACGATCCCCACAACCATCGACGCTGTGGCGAGCCCGCTGTTCCTGGGCTCGGCATATCCAGACACATAGGGCGGTGGGTACCCGCCGGGGCCGGGGTAAGGCGCCCCGTACGGCGGTGGCCCGTACCCTGGTGCGTCATAGGCAGGAGCGCCGTACGCAGGCGCTGCCTCGTACGCGCCAGGAGGACCATAGGCGTCAGACCCATAGGGGGAAGCCCCATAGCTCGGCACACCGGGCGCGGGCTGGTTTGGGTCGTACCCTCCGTATCCTGACGAGGCGGCTGGTTCCCCTGTTGGCCCACCCGGCACAGCGAACGGGTTTGTGGGCACTTCGCTCATACCCCAAACCTACACGACCGCCTGGGCAGTCAGGGCAGGTTTCACCACGACGCACCAACGCACGCACAGACCCCTCACGTGCAGCCTCGTATGACGACCAACGGCGGCGTGTGGTGGTCAACCCGAGCCAGATGCGTCTCGTAGCCCGTCGCGCCGAGGCAACGTCGTCACGCCCTTGCTGTTACGTGGAGGGCTTGCCTTGGGCTCAGTCGTCCGCCGCTGCCAAGAACTCCCCAGGGGGCATGGGGCTCCAGTCCGGCAGCCCCATGGAATTGCGTCGCTGACGTGAGAGCTTGCGCCGCGACTCTGCGAACTTCGGACCCTCCCAGCTGTGCACGACGAACGGCCCGTCGGGAACCGGTCCCGTGTCCAAGAACGGCTGGACCGTCGGCCTGACCGGCACCTGGAACCCATGCCCTGCCAGCACCGCCTCGCTCGCCGGCACGGCGTGCAGATCCGGGTGCGGCACCAGGTCGCTTGCGGCCGGGTCGGCAGACTGGACCTCATCGTCAGACGTGGACCCAGCAACGGGCCCAGCCTCGGGCTCAGCGACGACCTCGGCAGGCTCAGCCTCAGGCACAGGCCCAGCAACCACCTCGACAGGCTCAGGCGCCAGCTCGGCCTCAGGCTGCTCGCGCTCGGCAGACTCTGCGGCGTCAACAGGCTCAGGCACCGGGTCAGCCTCAGGCTCAGCAACCACGGCGGATTCAGGCGCCGGCTCAGGTTCAGGCTCGGGGCCAGCAACCACCTCGGCAGGCTCAGCCTCAGGCTCAACCTCAGCAGACTCTGCCGCCTCGGCAGGGACAGGCTCCACGGCCGCCGCAGCAACAGGCTCAGCCACCGGCTCGCCGTCAGGCTCGGCCGGAGGCTCAGCCACAGACTCAACAGCCGGCTCGCCGGACGGCTCAGCACGTACCTCGGCCGTCGGTTCGACGACGGCGTCTGCAACCTCGGGCACCGGCTCCGGGGGAACCTCAACCGGATCGGCCAGCGGCTCGACGGCGGTCTCAGTGGCCGGGCCTGCCACAGAGGACTCAGCAACAGCCTCAGCCGGCACATCAACAGCAACCTCAGCAACAGCCTCAGCCGGCACATCAACAGCAACCTCAGCAACAGCCTCAGCCGGCACATCAACAGCAACCTCAGCA
>WRCL01000303.1 GCA_009783975.1 Micrococcales bacterium | reverse complement strand
GCGAGCTGGTCGAGGTTGATGGTTGCGTACCGGTAAAGGGTGCTCGAGTTGAACTCCAGCACCCCGATCATCCCGGCACCGGCGTCCTCGTCGTCTGGCTTGGCGTCGTCGACCGCGGTGAAGTAGTCGTACTCAGTCTCCACAGCGTGGGTGCTGATCGCGTGCGCGACCTGTACTGCGGCATCGACGTTGTAGGCGACGTCGTCGGCCACCATCCGGCCGAACAGGGCGACCTCGATACCGTTGCCGTCCTTGAGCGCGCTCTTGGCCGCAGATTTGTCGATCGTGGCCCCGTCACGCCCGGTGAGCGCCAATGCGGCGAGGCGATCGAGTTGTTGGTTGCTGATGAAGATGAGGTACTGGCTCAGCTCGACGTCTGTGGTGTCCACGGTCTCGTCATTCTTCTTGCCCCGTTTGGGTTTCTCGAACTTGATGCCAGAAGCCGCCGCCATGACAGCCTTCCCCAGGGTGAGGGCCTCGTCTGGGGTGAGAGAGCCGTCGAGACGCCGGATCCGTTCGACCAGGTCTACCATGATCCGCCGGGTACGGATGCCGCGATCGGACTCGTCGAGGTAGGTAGCAAAATCGCGTCGCGTCGCGCGCTTCCACGCCTGAGAGCTGACACGTGCTCGGCGAACCCCGCCGAAGATTGCGCTCTTCGGGCTGCCAGTGTCGTCGCGGTTGATATTGCTGGACGGCACGGTCTGCAGAAGGTGCATGTCGATGAAAGTGGTCATTCCTGGTCTCCTGTCTGGGTGGTGTCGTCCGTGGGTTCGGTACCGCGGACCGGTCGGTGAAAATCGCGTGTCCACTGCATCCGTACACCGTGCAGGGTGGTGGGGTTCTGGACGAAGTACAGATCGCGGGCGAGCGCACCATAATCGAGCGGGATCTGTGCGGTGCGGAGCTGGCTGACCAACCCGCGAAGGTGCTGGAGCGCAGCCGTGACATCTGCTGACCTGGTCAGGGCCCGGAAACGGCGTTCAACCCCCTGGCCCTCGATGGTCTTGAGACGGGCGACAGCCCTCCCGAGGCTGTGCTCGCGGCCTGGTCGGTGCATCTGCTGGTCGCGGCGGGACTGTTGGTGCGTGGCGAACAGCGTGAGCGCCCCCACGGCGGCAAGCTCGGCACGGGACGGATCGTCGCGGTCCCAGACCAGTGCTTCGGGAATCTGCTCGAAGACCTCCCAGGTGTCTGGGTGCAGCAACGGGCCGGTTGGCACGACTCTTCGCAGGCGGGCCAGAGATGCCACGGCGGCGGGGTCGTCCGCGGCGTAGCGCTGTTGGAGCGCCGTGGCGCGGCGGCGGACGTAGTCCGCGAGTGTGTCCGGGATACTGCGGGGCTCGTCTTTCGTCGCTTCGGTGGCAGTCATTCCACCTCACCTTCCTGTTGGGTCTCGAATGCTGGTGCGAAGGTCTTGCGCAGCTGGTGGTAGAAGTTGTTCTCCGCGAGAGCGGCATCGAGGTAGACGGTGCCTGAGCCCCGGGGTACCTCCCGGCCGACCCAGGCCACCGGTCCTGCGTTGCGCACCAGGTCACGGGCCACCGCGATGACGGTGTCGCACACCTGCCGCTGCCAGCGGGGGCGTTCCACGTCGCGTTCAGTCTGGGAGCTCAGGCCGCGCAACCATGTGCGGTACGGGACGTCCAGCGCCTCATAGCCACGTTCCCGGGCAGAGGATCGAGCGGCCCCGGGCGTGTCACCAGACGCCCCAGAGACTTCCGCTAGTTCGGCAGCGAGTGTCCCGAGGAACCGCACCGCGGCATCGACGTCAGCCACTGCGTCGACCGCAAGCGCGCCGAGCACAGGATCGCTCAGGGTGGCAACAGACATAGGTAGGGCATCGTCGGTGATGTCGTCGATCACCGAACTCTGCGACCCGTACTGCACACCAACCGCACGCATCCGCACCGGGGCGTCCTCAGGAAGTTCGCCGTCATTTCTCAGCTGCGCGAGCCAATTGCGCCAACGTCCCACGCGGCCGGTGGCTGCGGCGTCTCCGGCCAGGAGAAGCCCGTCCAGCCCTCGCCAGACTGCTCGGTCGGGCAGATGGGTGCGTGGCATGAACACGTCCTCGGTCGTGCCGAGGTTTCGCATCTGCTGCTCGCTGCGGCGCCACCCCGTCATGAACTCGTCGTGGAACCTGTTGCGCGGGTGCAGGGGGTCACCATTCGCGATCAGCACCCCAGTGGCATGGGTGCCGTCGTGCCCGATCCGGACGCGACGGCTCTGCCAGGTCGCGAGATCTGCCGGACCTGCCGGGAAGGCGCGTCCGTCGACGGCAGCGGTCTGGGGTGGGCGTTCCCAGACGGGCAGGTCGACCGCAGGGTCGCCATCGCCTGTGCCAATCGGCAGGTTGAGCAAGAGCGTCTGGAACAGGTTCTCCCCCTCGACGATCACGAGCCCGAGCCACCCGCACCAGGCCACGCCGATGGGGTACCCCTTGCCTCCTTTGACGCGGTCGTCGCCAACGGCCCCAGACTTGATCCCTGACGGGTCGAACGCCTGGCAGTGCACCAGCCAGCGCGCCGATTCTGCAAGGGTCATCGACTCTAGCGCCGGGCCGGCACGTGTCGTGAAGTACTGGTGGCCAGCGGGGATGTCTGCCACCAGCCGCGTCAGCTCGGTCAGTTCCCCCTTGGCAGTGTGGAGGTCGGCCACCTGGTAGAACGGTGTACGAGGGTGGAGCAGGTCGAACCGGTCGCGGTAGCGCTCGAGGTATCCGACGAGCGGAGCCATGTCGAACCGTCCTCTGCGCCACAGCTCGCCCCATGCTTCGGTGCCCTGGGTGTGCGGGTGGCTGCGCCGCAGGATCGCCAGCAGCAACCGCAGGACCGCGGCGTCCTGGGTTGCCAGCTCCCCAGCGATGGCACGGAGCTCATGGGCTTGGGCGAAGATGTCGAGCAGCGACAGCTCGGTCAGGTCCCCGCTGCTCAGCCGGACCTGGACCCACGGCGTCTTGGTCAGGTCGAAACTCGTGTTGCTCATCACGCTTTCTCCTCTGCTGTCGCAGTCAGACCGTCTGTCATGGTGTACGTCAGGTCGAATCCAGCCACGCAGGCGCGCCAGGTGTCGTCCAGGTGCAGCACGAGCTGGCCGTCGAGCCACCCTGATTCTTGCCAGCCCTCGTGGCCTTCGGTCTCTAAGGCCGTGACCGTCCGGTCGAAGTCTGCTGGTGACCGGGTCATGGACATGGGCAGCCGGACGGTGCACGCTGCCAACGCCCGGGCGAGGTCGTAGCCAGGTGTGCCGCCAGCGTCGACCGGGATCGTGGTACCGGCATACGGGCTGCCGTCATCGAGGTAACGCACCTCGTTGCCGATCTGCTGGACCACGATGACTTCGAGCCCGTCGTCACTGTCACGGACGCGGGCAGACCCTTGGGACTCCTCGGCTTCTCTCTTCGAGTCTTGCAGCAGGTCAACCAACGAGCCGTCCAGGGCGGCGATGCTGCGGATGCGGAAGTCGTCAGCGCGGTCGCGCGCCGCGACGATGGTCGCCGCGTGGTCAGCGTCAGCCTGTCGAACAGTGGGCAACCATGCGTCGGGCACCCGGGGGGCATCGCCGTACGCGGTCTCGACCAGAGG
>WRCL01000302.1 GCA_009783975.1 Micrococcales bacterium | reverse complement strand
GAAGACCTCGCCTGGCTGCTGCCGGGCGACGACCCGGTCGTCGTCGCCACCTGCTGGGCCAGTGCTGGCCCGGCCCTCGTCGTCGTGACCTTGGGTGAGGCGGGGGCGCTCGCTGTCACCAGTGCTGGCGCGGTGGTGCGCGTCGACGCGCCGCGGGTCACCGTCGCCGACACCGTCGGCGCAGGTGACGCGTTCATGGCCGGGCTCATCGACACCCTGTGGGCCGCGGACCTGCTCGGGGCCGACCGCCGTGCAGATCTGCACGCCCTTGCGCCGGCAACCCTTGAGCACGTCCTGGCCCGGTGCACCCAGATCGCCGCGATCACCGTCTCGCGGCCAGGCGCAGACCCGCCCACTGCCGCCGAGCTCGCCAAGGCCAGCACGTCGCCGCTCCTGCCCGGGGCCCCGTCCCGGCGAGATGCGACCTGACACACCAGATGCGACGTCCGGACGTCGCATCTGGTGTTTTAGGTCGCATCTCGCGGTCGACCCGCGCCAGGGTCGCGTAGGGCCAGGGCGCGGGCTGGGACGTCGGTGGTCACCAGCCATGCCTGGTCCAACCAGCGGCGCAAGGTGCGGTCGTCGTTGACGGTGTAGACCAGCAGCGGCAGACCCAGGCGTCGGGCGGCCTTCGCGGCGCGCAGACGGGCCAGACCCTTGTGCGCGACGACGAGGTTCGCCTGGGCCGCAACCAGGCGACGTTCGGGGAAGACCTCAGACCACCAGAAGACACGCAGCGGCCCCAGACGGACGACGCCGCGGCCGATGGACAGACCCACGAGCAGCCCCGGGGCGTGGGTGCGGGCCCACTCGCGGATCGCGCGGACCGACTGGTCGTGCTCGGTGGTGACGAGGAAACCATCGGGGCCCAGGTGCTGCAGCACCTGCGCCACAGCCGCGACCTCGGCGGTCGTCTCCGGCTGGGCGTACCGGTCGGGCGGCGAGACGAGCTTCAGGTCCACGTGCGCCTTGGTCCGTCCGCGCAGGACCTGCGCGGCCTCGGCGAGCGTGACGACGTCGCCGACGGCCTCGACCAGCGTCGCGTGGGACACAGAGCTGACCCGCACAGACCTGCCCGCAAGCGTGATGCGGGCGTCGTGCAGCAAGACGAACTGCTCGTCGGCGGTCACCTGCACGTCGAACTCGACATAGTCGTAGCCCAGCGTGGCGGCGTGCTCAAGGGCGGACCGGCTGTTCTCGCGGGCGCGGCCGGCACCGCCGCGGTGGGCGGAGACCAGACCTGTCGCGGCACCCATCAGATATCGTCGAGGGTCCAGCCTTCGGGCATCGCCGAAGGGTATGGGTCCAGGCCCAGGTCGTACCGGTAGGCGGCGTGCACCCAGGCGGTCGGGGTCTCGGGGGGGAATCGCAGGTCGGCCAAGGACAGCCACTGCTCGGCCTTGCCGTGCGTGCAGCGGGCGGTGAGCCCACTGTCGCCGGTGTCGAACTCGTGGACGGTGACGGCGATGCCGAGGAGTGTGGCCTCCACCGGGAACTGTGTGTGGTCCGTCAGGACCGCGTGGAAGGCGCCGGCGCGTTCTTCGTCGCCGTAACAGTCCACCGTCACCTCGGAGATCAGCTCCTCGAGCTCCTCGTCGGTCACCTCGTCGTGGTGCACCTGGGTTCTCCGTACACATAAGGGATGAGCCCGCGCTGGGCGAGCAGCTCTTGGGACTCCACGGGCAGGGACCGGCTGTCGACGACGAACCCGTTGATCTGCACGAACCACAACGCCGAGTAGCTGTCCAGCAGCTCGCGGGGCATGTACTGCGCGTCGTCCATGTTCACCAAGGTCCGCACCGTCTTGGCCTTGGCGGCCATCGTCGACTTGGCCACACCCAGCCACGCGGACAGCTCGTCGGCGGTCGCATGAGGGGTCTGCGACCGGTCGGACAAGAAGTTCACCTGCCCGACGGCCTGGACCACCCCCGCCGCCCAGATGCGCAGGTCACCCCTCACCAGCGGCGACGGCCGCTTGCGGGCCAGCTTGCCGACCACCAGCGCGCACAGGTCCGCGTACTCGGCGTCCAGGTGCTCGTGGCACACCGCGTCGGTCACCGCGAGCACCTCGGCAACATGCACCTGCATCGCCGATGGGACCTTGCCTGTGTTCGCCATGACAACCTCGCTTCGTCCGACGCCCTGACCCTACCAACACTGGTCATCTATCCATCGAATTCGAATGTTCCAAACACCGCCGTCAACAGCCGGGCCATGGCTGCGTACACGCCTGGGGATTGCGACTCACGGGGCCCGGCGCAGTTGAGTACCACGTCAGGTCCGAGGGTTGCCAGCCAGGCCACGACGGGGGCCGGGTCGAGGCCGGTCACGACGAGCAGCGGACGCCCCAGAGCCCTGGCGTGCTCACATGTGAGCGTGGTGCCTGGGGAGTGCGCCGATGAAGGGATGACGACGACGGTGGCGTCGGCGTCACGGACGTTCCACATGGTGCGGGTGCGCGGGTCGCGGTCGGGGGTTGGGCGCAGCTCGGGGTAGTCGCGCAGGAGGCCAGGGGCGTCGGGGTGGTCCTCGGCCCAGCCGCCGGCGGGGCACCACCCGGCGGTGGGGACGCCGAACGTACGGGCGGTGTCGAGGGCGGCACGGTCTGCACCGGTCTGGCCGCCGCTGCGGACTTCTCCGATCGTCGTCATCGCACAGGGTTGTCGGCTCCGCGACGACACCCGTCGTCGCGCGCCCAGCGTATGGCCTGGCTGCACTGACCGGCGGGGCCGAACGCGAGGTCCCCGACAACAGGGACGACCCAGGCTGTGAGGTGGGAGCAGGCTCCGCGGGCCACAGTGACTGGGCCTGCGGGCGTCAGGCGCGTACCTCGGCTGCGGGGATGATCGCGGTGTGGACGAAGTCGTCGCCTTTGAACAGCAGGGGCAGGTTGCGGGACTTGGCCAGGGCGTAGGCGAACAGGTCTCCACGCGGGCGGGGGCTGCCGTGAGGTCGACTGGGGACATCACTGTGGGAACGGGTTGGGACACGCGGACACGGACAGTGAGGACGGTTCCGAATGTCCTCGCGGCCTCCTGACCAGGCAAGACATAGGAACCGTCCCCAGTGTCTTCAGCGGGGGGCGAGGGCGTCTTCGACGGCGATGACGATCTCGGGGGCCAGGGTGCGGGCGAAGGTGGCGGACATGTGGTTGTCGTCGAAGTAGACGATGACGCCGCCGACGACGGGGAGGCAGTGCTGGGGGTCGCACACCATGTCGGACAGGTCCAGGACTGAGACCAGGCCGGTGGTGTCGGCGGCCGCGGCGGCGGCGAGGGGGTCCGGTGCCAGGGCTGAGACGCGGGGCGAGGTGCAGGCGGCGAGGTTGGTGCCGTGCTGGGCGACGCAGTCGGGGACGATGACGTCCATGGTCGGGGTGTCGCGCAGCACGAGGACGGCGATACCTGCCTTGGTGAAGGTGGTGATGGTCTGGCGGTAGGCGGCTTCGGCGGCCCGGGCCTGGTCGGCCTTGGCGACGCCGACGAGGGGGGCGAACGTCTGGTCAGACATGACCACCAGGTCGGTGCCTGCCGCGACGATCTGGTCGACCGCCCAGCGGTTGAGGTCTTGGCACCCCTGGGTCGCGCCG
>WRCL01000301.1 GCA_009783975.1 Micrococcales bacterium | reverse complement strand
GATGCTGCCCCAGCAGGCCGAGGTCGACGGGCTGGACGTGTGGACGTACTACGCCCCGAGCATCGTCGACACCCAGATCGGCGGTGACTGGTACGACATCTTGCCGATCCGTCCTGGGACAGCAGGGGTCGTCATCGGCGTCGTCGTCGGCCATGACGTCGAGGCCGCCGCGACGATGGGCCAGCTGCGGGCGGTCGTGCGGGCCTACACCCTCGAAGGCAGCGCCCCAGAGCAGGTGCTGACCCGGCTGGACCAGATCGTCGCCGGGATGCAGGTGCCGCGGGCCGCAGGTGTCGTGTGCTCGACGTTGACCTCTGCCGACGACGGCTGGCGCCTGGACTACTGCCGCGCCGGGCACCTGCCGCCGCTGCTGCGCCGCGACCAGTCGGTCACCTACCTCAACGACGGGCGCGGCCCGATGGTCGGGTTCGGGCAGGACGCGACACGCACCGGCGCGTCGATCGGGCTGCTGCCTGGTGACGTCGTCGTGTACTACACCGACGGCCTGGTCGAGCACCGCGGGCGAAACATGCGCGACGGGCTGGACATGCTCGTCCAGGTGGTCCGTGACGCGACCGGCCCCGACGCCGCCGGCATCGGCGAAGAGATGCTCTCGCGCCTGGCGCGGCACGCCGAGGACGATATCGCCGTCGTCGTCGTGCGGGTGCCTGCCGGACCAGCCCTCACCCCCGAACCAGGACGCCGGCGCGCCACGCTGCCACACGACCCGTCCGCGTTGCGCCTGGCACGCCAGGCGGTGCGCAGCGCCTGCGACGAGTGGAACCTGCCCCGCACGAAATCCGCCGAGCTTGTCGTCTCTGAGCTCGTCGCCAACGCGGTCAACCACGGATGGGGTGAGGTGACGCTGCAGCTGGCTGACGTCGGCGAAGCGTTACGGATAGAAGTCGCCGACGGTAACCCCGCACCCCCGGTGGCCACCGACGGCCACCCTGACCGTATCGGCGGTTTCGGTATCAAGATCGTCGAACAGCTCGCCGACTGGGGCTGGCGCCAGACCTCAGCCGGCGGCAAAGTCGTGTGGGCAAAGATGCGCGACCGCGACGACGAGGACCAGACGGTCTGACCACTGGCCACCTTTGTCCCCCGGTGCGCAGGACAGCAGTTGTTGCGCCATGCGTGTGTGCTGGTCAGGCCGACGGGCGGGAGAGCTCGCATGTGTGGTCGCGGTCGATCCGGAACATCTCCAGAGCGCCGCAGACCTCGAGCACGAACTCGTCACGCGGGCCGATCCCGCGCAGCACAGCAGTGCCTCCGTGCTTGGCGGCAGCCCCCGCCAAGGAGATGAGGAACCCCGCCCCCGCAGAGTCCATGAAGACCGCCTGGCACATGTCGATGACCAGGCGTGGACGGCACAGCTGGTTGATCTTCGCTGCCATCTGCGGAAACTGGTCACGTTCTGCCAGGTCAAGGTCGCCGACGATGGCCAGGGTCACGCTCGACGCCGACGTGGTGATCTCGATCATGTTCACCTCTTCGGCTCGGCTATTCGCACGAGGGTATTGTCTTCCCCGCCCCACCGCCCGCTGAGCCACTGCCCGGGCGTGTCGGATGCCTGCCCCGCACCACCGGCTCACCCCGGCCGCCTGCCCCGTTCGCCGGTGCGGTCGCGGTACTCTCACATGTGGCCGAGGTCCGGCCGACGGCGATGAAGGAGTCCGGATGCCAGCGGTCGTGGTGCTCGGTGCCCAGTGGGGGGACGAAGGCAAGGGGAAGGCCACCGACCAGCTCGGGACGGCCACCGACTATGTCGTGAAGTTCAACGGCGGCAACAACGCCGGGCACACTGTCGTCGTCGGCGACGAGCAGTACGCCTTGCACCTGCTGCCGTCAGGGATCTTGTCGCCAGGGGTGGTCCCGGTCATCGGCAACGGCGTGGTCATCGACCTTGAGGTGCTGTTCCGCGAGGTCGACGGGCTCATCGCGCGCGGGGTCGACACCTCACGTCTGCTCGTGTCGTCCAACGCGCACGTCATCGCCGGGTACAACCGGACCTTGGACAAGGTGACCGAGCGGTTCTTGGGCGCCCGCAAGATCGGCACGACCGGCCGTGGCATCGGCCCGACCTACGCCGACAAGATCAACCGGATCGGTATCCGCGTCCAGGACCTGTTCGACACCGACATCCTCGCCCAGAAGGTCCACGGGGCCCTGGCGCAGAAGAACCCGATGTTCGTCAAGGTCTACAACCGCCGCGCGGTGACCGTCGACGAGACCATCGACGCCCTGGTCCGGTTCGCCGACCGGCTGCGGCCGATGGTCACCGACACCGCCCTGCTGCTCAACGACGCCCTGGACGCCGGACGCACCGTCGTGTTCGAAGGCGGGCAGGCGACGATGCTCGACGTGGACCACGGGACCTACCCGTTCGTCACCTCCTCCTCGGCGACCGCCGGCGGGGCGTGCACAGGCTCAGGTGTGGGCCCAACCCGGATCGACCGGGTCGTCGGGGTGGCCAAGGCGTACACCACACGTGTGGGCGAGGGGCCGTTCCCCACCGAGCTGCACGACGCCAAAGGCACCTGGCTGCGTGAGGCCGGCCACGAGTACGGCACGACGACAGGCCGTCCGCGGCGCACAGGGTGGTACGACTCGGTCGTCGTGCGGTACGCCGGGCGCACCAACGGTCTGACCGACCTGGTGCTGACCAAGCTTGACGTGCTCACCGGCCTGGACAAGATCCCCGTCGCGGTGGCCTACGAGATCAACGGCCGCAGGGTCGAGGAGATGCCCGACAACCAGTCCGACTTCCACCACGCGGTGCCGGTGTACGAGTACTTCGACGGTTGGGGGTCTGATATCTCCCGCGCCCGCACGTTCGAGGACCTGCCACCTGGCGCGCGGGCGTACATCACCGCCCTCGAAGAGCTGTCCAAGACGCGGATCTCAGTCATCGGTGTCGGGGCAGACCGCGAAGCCTCGATCGTGCGCCACGACCTTCTGCCGCGCTGAGGCCTGGTGCCGCATCTGCGCGCCGCACCGCTGGTCGCGCGGATGGGCTGACCGGGCCCGCCATGGCGTCCCGACCTGCGGACACTGGTGTTCCAGGACCTGCCCCGCGCGCACTGTGACCTTGGCTCGCACTAGACCCAGTGTGGCGCGGATTGTACCCGCCAGAAGGCTGGTGCTTCTTCAGTCGTGATTGGGGTTCAGATTACGACGAAGACCCGTCATCGTAGAAGAACGGCCATCCTCACCGTCGAGATGAACGACACAGGAGCGATACGCATGACACACACCAACCCCGTCCCGGCTGTCCCCCCCGCCCCCGCCGGCCCGGGCCACCCCCGCCTCCAGGCGTGGATCGCCGAGGTCGCCCAGATGACGACGCCGAAGGATATCGTCTGGGTGACTGGTTCGGACGCCCAGCGCCAGGCCCTGACCGAACAGCTCGTCGACGCTGGCACCCTCATCCGCCTGAACCCTGAGCTGCGGCCGAACTCTTTCCTCGCCCGCTCGGACCCCTCGGACGTCGCCCGGGTCGAGTCACGCACCTACATCGCCTCGCGCGACAAGGCCGACGCCGGCCCGACGAACAACTGGCGTGAGCCCACCGAGCTGCGCGCCGAGCTCAAAGAGGTCTT
>WRCL01000300.1 GCA_009783975.1 Micrococcales bacterium | reverse complement strand
CTGGGTGCTGTCGCACGCCAGATGTATCCCGACGACGCGGCGTTTTTCGATGCCGCGTTCTGTGTGTGCGCCGAGCGGGGGCCATCGTTCGCCAGGGCGCTCATCGCGCAGGTGTGCAGGCCAGGCGTGCGGGCTGGAGAGCACTACGCGACGGCGTTCTCCAGTGTTGCGGTCCGCCTGGCCCACCACCACCAGTTTGTGCCCGACGACCTGGAATACCTCAAGGACTGGGTGGTCCACGCCCAGGCCGTCATCTGCGACAAGCCCCCCGAGTTGTTGCGCCGCCAGCTGTGGGGGAATCCGACACTGGCCGAGCCGGTCATCCGCGAGCGTTTCGCAGACCATGTCCGGGCAGGCGCAGCGGCACGGCTGGCGGGCACTGGTCCCTTCGGCGCCGTGCTCCCCGCCGGGGTGGCCAAGGGCTGGTTGGACCGTGACGAGGCGGTCGAGCTGGTGTTCGCCATGGCCGACGCCGCCACCCGTCCTGGTGACAGGAAGGTCTGGGTGGGGGTTCTGGACGACCTGGATGTCGCCGACGCTGAGATCCTCGCCCGCGCGCAGACGCTCGTGCCGCTTCTGGCCAACGCAGCGCCGGCGGTCGTCGAACGGCTCGCCCCGGTCCTCATCGGTGGTGTCGACGGCGACCTTCTCGCTGACGTCGCGACCGCGGCCCTCAGCGTTGCGACGAAGAAGGCGCGCCTGGTTGTCCTCGCGGCGCTGGCCGCCCGTCCCCGTCCGTCCCCGCAGACGGTGGAGGTGCTCGCGCCCCAGGTCACAGCCTTGGACGTCGGGCGGGACGCCGCCGTGGTCCGTGCCGCGCAGGCGCTGGTCACCGCGTGGGGGCTTGCCACCGGCCGCCCGGCCCCACATGTGGCTGGTCTGTGGCGCCCGGTCCCACCGGTGTGGACGGTGCCCCGGTTCGACCACGGCGACGCCACACCTGAGGCACTCACCCAGGTCATGGCGCAGGTCGCCACCACCGGCGACGACCTTGGCGTTGAACGGTTCTTGGCTCTGGCCAACGCGGTCGCCTGCCACGACGTCGGCCTCGTCCGCACCGCGCTGGTCGGGCTCCGCGACGCCATGGATATCTCCGGACGGCTGTCCCACGCCCGGCTGTGGATGGCAGGCGATCTCGACACGCAGCTCGACGGCACCCGGCTTGTGCGCGGCGAGCCTGTCGCCCGGGTCGCGGACCCGTATGACGCCCGGGGTTTCGCGGTGTTCCAGCGGCTCGGCCAGGTGCCGTGCCTGCTGTCGGAGCCGAGCACGGTCGACCTGCGCGTCAACCCGGCCGACCTGCTCGCCCGGTTGCGGGTGTACGACCAGGCCGGAGCGAGCGCCTCGGAGGCCGACCTCCTTTTGGCGCTGACACGGCTCGACGTCGCAGCGGTTGACGAGCAGGTCCGCGCCGCGGTGCAGTGGCTGACAGTGCCCGTCGTCCTGCCGTCTGGGGAGCCGATGCCCACCACCGCTGGCCCCGCCGTCGCCGTCTACCTTGATGATCCGGCTGTGGCCGTGCAGGTCTTTCCACCGCGCCTGCGTGAGCCCCTGAGCACCCCTGTGGTATTTCCCTGCGCGGAGCCGTCCTTCGATCCCGTCTGGTCCTCATCATCGAACACGGGGGCTGGTGAACGGTCAGCCGTGCCTTTGCCGCCGGCTGTGGTGGCCGGTGTGGTCGCCGGTGTGTTGGGCGGCGTCGACGCGGTCACAGCGTGGGAGCGTGGGTTGTTGCGACCCGGGGCACCTGGGGTGCGCTACGTCGACTGGCACGACGTCCCATACGGGTTGGGCGCCATGGCCCGGGCTGCCGCGGAGTTGGCGCGACAGGGGTTGCTCGCGGTGGCCTGGCAGGTCCTGGACGACCTGGCAGGCGTGGCTGCCGCCGGCCCACGCGTACCGACACGCTCGGTCGACGTGGCTGAGGCCCTCGCCGCGTTGCTGCCTGAGGTGGTCCACGCCGTGGACCATGGTCTGGCTGACCCGGCGGTCCTGGACCTTCCAGGCACCCGAGCGCTGGCAGCCCGCGCAGGTTCGTCGCACGCGGTGACCACCGCCCGACAGCTGCTCGTCGGCCTGCCCGGACCCACCCGTCCTGCCGACTGCACCGCCGACGGTGCCGACGATTGAGCACCTCTGGCCTGACCATGCCGGCCCCCATGGAAGAACCCGACGCCGCCTGACCCTGCGCGGGGTCCCTGGCTGCCCACCCACTGACTGAACCCTGAGCGTAGGGCTGAAACCTGATGTTCCCCACTCAGGTTTCGGTTCTACGCTCAGGTCTGAATCGATGCCGTGGCTGGTGCAGAACTGCGCCGGCCGTTGGCGGTACTCTGCTCGTCATCGAAGGGAGCGCCGTCGTGGACCAGCAGGGATGGATGCCAGGAAGTGGCCAGGTGGCTGAGCAGGGAGAGGTGATCGTCTACCGGCGGCCTGGTGGCAGCAGCGCTGTTCAGCTCAGGGCCGCGGGCGGCACCGTGTGGTTGTCGCAGCGGGCGCTGGCCGACCTGTACGGCACGTCGGTTCCGAACATCAAGCAGATCATCTCACGGGTGCTGGCCGACGGTGAGGTGACCGAGGCAACTATTAACTCAGAGTTAATAGTTCGCGAGGAAGGCTCGCGAGAGGTTCGTCGTTCGGTTCTCGTCTATAGCCTCAACATGATCCTGGCGGTGGGCTACCGTGTGACGACTCCGCAGGCGGTGATGTTCCGCCAGTGGGCCACCACAGTGCTCGAGGAGTATCTGCGCAAGGGTTTTGTGCTCGATGACGAGCGGTTGGCCAACCCTGGGTCAGAACCGGACTACTTTGACGAGGTCGTCCAGCGCGTCCGCGCGATCCGGGCTTCGGAGAAGCGGTTCTACCAGAAGGTGCGCGACCTGTTCGCGCAGACCAGCGCCGACTACGACAAGACGTCGGCGACAGCCAAGGATTTCTTCGCGACCATCCAGAACAAGCTGTTGTTCGCTGTCACTGGTCACACGGCCGCCGAGCTGGTGCAGGCACGGGTCGCCCCGGCGTCGTCGACTTTCGGGCTCACGACGTGGAAGGGCGACCAACCTGCGAAGGCTGACGCGTCCATCGCCAAGAACTACCTCACCGAAGACGAGCTGCGCAGGCTTGACCGGCTGACCACCCAGTTCCTCGACTTCGCCGAGGACCAAGCCGAACGGCGGATCGTCACGACCATGACCCAGTGGGTCGTCGTCACCGACAGGTTGCTCACCGCGGGAAGCCACCCGGTGCTCGAAGGTCTGGGAACCGCCTCTCACGAGTCGGTGCAGACGCTGGTCGACGAGAAGTGGCCTGGTTTCGCTGCCGGACGCCGCCAGCGCGAGCAAGCCGACGCGTGGCAGGTGGAAGCCGACGACATCACCGAGCTCCTCCGCCTCGAACAGCGCCGGTCAGCCGAACCGTGACCCATCGCCAAGCCCAACCTCAGCCTTTGGTCGCCAACCTAAGCCGTCGACCGCTGAGGTTGGCGGCCAAAGGCTGAGGTTGGCCGATGACGGCCCGGGACGGGCCGGCCGGCCGGCCGATTTGAGGGTGTGCTGGGGTCTCGCGTACGCTGGGGGCGCCCAAGACCGCCGGTCGACGGGTCGGG
>WRCL01000299.1 GCA_009783975.1 Micrococcales bacterium | reverse complement strand
CTGTTCGGCGAGGGCTTTCATCTCGGCGTTCTGGCGCTGGGCGACCAAGGTCGCGTTGACGGTCAAGATATCGCGCAGAGACCCGTGGAAACCGTCGGTGTGCTCACGGATCTGCGTGAGGTGGTCGGCGACGTCGCGCAGGTAGGACTGGAGGTCCTGGTCAACCCCATACTTGACGAACCCTGCGGACAGGTCGTCGAGGATGCGCTGGGTCGAACGCACCGCCCGTCCGAAGTCGGCGACCTCCTGGGACAGCTCGTAGATCCGGCGGGAGACTTCGGTGTCGCCGCGGAACACCTGCAGCTCGATCTGGTCGATGTCCACGTCCAGGCCGCGGTGGACCGGGACGTACTGGTCGACCACAGCGTCCATCACCGCGTACAGCACCGCCTCGGGGCCGGTGGCCAGCAGGTCTGTGTCGGCTTCCAGGCGCGCACGGACCTTGGACAGGTCTGGGCTGGGGCCGTGCTCGATCGTCACCACATGGTTCTGGCCCACGATGACGTGCAGCTCGCCGAACTCGACCTCCTCTTGCACGTCCAGGTACCGCGCCGGGTGCAGCACCGCGAGCAACGTCGAGTCGTACCGTTCGAGCTTGGGCCTCTGGTGGGCCTGGACGACGTCCTCGACGAGCAGCTCGTGCAGGGCGAAGTGTTCGCACAACGCGGCGATGGTCGTGGGGCTGGGCTGGTGCAGGGCGATCCAGGCCATGGTGTCGTCGTCGTCTTGCAGCCGGTCGTAGGTCTGGGCCAGCGACGTCGTCGTCGCGATCCGGCACCCGTCGCGGTACAACGCGGCGTCGACGAGGGACTCAGCCTCGGAACGTTCGGTGGGCACGGCGCGCGCGGGGGGTGTGGCCGTGAGCGTGACAGTGTCTGGGCGGTTCGGCCGGACGGCGCGGAAACCAGGGACGATGCGCATGATGGGATCTCCTCGTGGTGGACGAGAACGGAGCCACCTGCGGTCCCAGGTGTGCTCCTAGCAGGGGCTGGGACTGGGAGGCTGGCCGCGCATCGTGACCTCACCTCCCGGCATCAGAGCGACAGAACCGTCTTACCTTACCAAGACCGCTCGTCCGGCCCAAGCAGCGTGACTCCTCTGCCGGCGTTGGCCTGGCCAACGCTCGGCTACCGTGGGCTCGTGCACAGTGGTCCAACCGTCCGGGTGCGCCTCGACCTTGCCTACGACGGCACACAGTTCTCTGGGTGGGCGCCCCAGCCTGGGTTGCGCACGGTCGCCGGGGTGCTGTGCGAGGCCTTGGCGACCGTCCTGCGGACCGACCTGGTGCGCGTGGTCGTCGCCGGACGGACCGACGCCGGGGTGCACGCCCGCGGCCAGGTCGCGCACCTTGACGTGCCCGCGCCGGTGCTCGACGCGCTGGTGGCCCGCGACGACGGTGCGGTCGGGCCGGCGGTGCTCGTGCGCAAGCTTGCCCGGCTCCTGCCCGACGATGTCGTCGTCCACGACGCCCAGGTCGCCCCACCGGGGTTCGACGCACGGTTCTCCCCGGTGTCGCGCCGGTACGCCTACCGGGTGTGCGACACCCGTCGCGACCCCCTGACCCGGGCGTTCGTCCTGCACCACCGAGGCCTGCTGGACGTGGACGCCATGGCCGAGGCCACCGGCCCCCTGCTGGGCCTGCACGATTTCGCCGCCTACGCCAAACCCCGCCCAGAGGCCACGACGATCCGCACCTTGCTCCGTTTCGACTGGCACCGGCCAGATGCTGGCCCCGACGCCGGCCTTGTCGTCGCCGACGTCGAAGCCGACGCCTTCTGCCACTGCATGGTCCGGTCCCTCGTCGGTGCCTGCCTGAGCGTTGGCGAGTCCCGCCGCGACCCCACCTGGCCCGCGCAGGTCCTCGCCTCAGGCCAACGCACCTGCACCGTCGCCCCCGCCCACGGCCTCACCCTCGAGCATGTCACCTACCCACCCGATGCGGACCTTGCCGCACGCGCGACCCAAGCCCGGGCGCGTCGGGACGTACCGTCCGACTGAGCTCTTGTCGTGCCTGACGTGGGCGTCTGGAGACCTGTGGGACGTGGTTGTGGCTGGGTTTCCCCCACGCTCTCGGCCTTGCCTCAAGCGCCTGCTCGTGCTGGCGGTCGGGGACGGTGCTCCGCACCAAGGGCCAAGACCATGGTGTGCCGGGGCGCTTGACCAGGCCTGCGCTCGGCTGTGACCCGGGCGCGTCGGGACGTGCCGTCCGGCTGAGCTCTTGTCGTGCCTGACGTGGTTGGTCCTGTGGGGCGTGGTGGGTTTCCCACGCTCTCGCCCTTGATTGTCGCTGCGCTCCGGCCTGCGTCAAGCGGCGCCTGCTGATGCTGCTGGTCGGGGACGGTGCTCCGCACCAAGGGCCAAGACCATGGTGTGCTCGGCCGCTTGACCCAGGCCTGCGCTCGGCTGTGACCCAAGCCCGGGGGCGTCGGGACGTGGCGTCCGGCTGAGTTCTTGTCGCGCCTGACGTGGTTGGTCCTGTGGGGTGGCTGGGTTTCCCCCACGCTCTCGCCCTTCATTGTCGCTGCGCTCCGGCCTGCCTCAAGCGCCTGCTCGTGCGGGTGGTCGGGGACGGTGCTCCGCACCAAGAGCGAGGACTGGTGTTCGTCAGGGCGCTTGACCCAGACCTGCGCTCCGCTGTGAGGTCCCCGGCGAGAGGATGGGGGAGGAGAAGACGTGCCCCCAAGACGAAAGATCCGTCTTGGGGACACCCTTGTGTCCCTCCTGGTGCCGTCGAGTGAAATCGCCCGATTTTGCATCGGGTGCAGTGCTTTGATGTGAAGGTTGTGTTTCTTCACACTGACATCGATGCGAACCGTTGCAGTCGATGCAAAACACTGCCGTCGATGAGGCGACGTGGGCAAGATTGCTGGACTTCCCGCCCGACGGGTCCGTCCGCGCCCGTCAGCCAGACATGTGGACGACCGAAGTCGATAGTTGTGCGGTGAGTTCGATAGATTGGCGGTGAGATCGACAGTTAAACTGTCGATCTCACCGCCAATCTATCGAACTCACCGCACAACTATCGACTTCGCACCTGGACCAGGGGCGCCGACGCTCCGTCGCGTGATGTAGGACGCTGGCCAGCACTTCTCTTCCCCCATCCTCTCGCCGGGGACCTCACAGCGGAGCGCAGGTCTGGGTCAAGCGCCCGAGCACACCATGGTCTTGGCCCTTGGTGCGGAGCACCGTCCCCAACCAGCAGCATCAGCAGGCGCTTGAGGCGGGCCGGAGCGCAGCGACAATCAAGGGCGAGAGCGTGGGGGAAACCCAGCCACAGCCACCATCCGCGAGCCTCCCGCCGTCCAGACGTCATCGCGCAAATGTCACGGCACCGACAACAGCGCCGGCAACGCGCCGGGATGACGGTGGCTGGGCTGCGGAGGGGGTTGGGCGTGGGTGGGATGGGGCGTGGGATGGTGCTGGAGGGTTGGCCGTGGGTGGGGTGGTGCTGGGGGTTGGGTCGGATGGTGCTGGGGGTTGGACGTGGCCCGAACGATGTTGGGGTCGGGCGCGACGGTGAAGTGAAGCGCCCCAGGTTTCGTGCCGCATCCTTGGTAGCCGAGAGGATGAGCACATGCCGAAGAGGATCGACGAGCAGGTCAAGGCGCGCGTGGTG
>WRCL01000298.1 GCA_009783975.1 Micrococcales bacterium | reverse complement strand
CACGACGCTCGAGGCCCCGGTGCGTCGGGTGGTGCTGCTGTCGGTCGAGACGGGCCAGACCGTGTGGTCGGTCGACGGGCGGCCGTGCTCATGGCCCGAGGACGACGAGACAGTCGTGGCAGTGTGCGTGGATTCGGGCACTGTGTCGTACACGAGGAACGAGTGGAACGACACCTACGACGTCACACCAAGAGACCAACGGCGTCATGTCGTCGGGGTTGACATCAAGACCGGCAAGACGACGTGGCGCTTCCCGGCCAACGGGCAAGGACCCGCAGTCCCCGACGACGACTATCCCGACCTCGTCGCGCCAGCCGGGCACATGCTGACGTGGAGCGATGGCCTGCACCTTGTCGAGGTTGTCTCGGGGAAGCCGACGCCGCTGGCCGACGCCGAGACATACCTGTGCTGGGCCGACGAAATCGCCGCCGTCCTCGTCGCCGGCGGCACCGACTCTGTGGAGAGGACGTTCTCCCGCCGTGTCTGGGAGATCTGCGACGCCGACGGGCTCCCGACGGAGGCTGCCGCATGGCCGGTGTTCTTCCTCACCGACGCCACGCATGACGAAGACGACGACGACGGGCTGTATTTCGTCGCCACCGCTGGCCAGCTGGCCGCGTTCCGCCTGTGACGATCCCCACGAAAACCAGAGCTGAAGGAGCGTTTGTCATGATGTCGAACAGTCGTACCGTGCTGGGGGCGGGTGCGCTTGGTGCCTGCGCGTTGCTCGCCGGGTGCCTTGGCGGTTCAGACCCGGCAAAGACCCACAGCGCGCAGAACCCCGCGCCGCTGTGGTCGGTCTCGGTCCGGGCGGTCGGCCAGCCTGTGCTCGCCGACGGCACGGTCGTGGCCCAGGTGGTCGACCCGGACGCCGACGGCGGGCTGGCGGTGGTCGCCTGGGCGCTGGACTCTGGCGAAGAGCTGTGGCGCAACCCCGCGGCGACCCGTCCCGTCCTGACCGAGGCTGGTGCCGCATACCTGGTCTCGGGGCAGGACGGACCGGTGGTGGCCGTGGCAGACCTGGCCTCTGGCACCCAGTCGCTGCTCAGCGGCCCAGAAGGGTGGAGGCTGCACGAGGTGCGCCAGTGCAGGGTCAGCGAGGAGGTGTGCGTCGTGGGTTCGTTCAACCAGTGGCCCCATGAAGCCCGTCTGGACACCTCCACGATGACGCTCGTCGAGGTTCCTGCGTCCCCCGACATCTCTTCCTACTTCGCTGAGGGGATCCGCGGCATCACTTACCATCCGATGCTCATCTTTGACGGCGACGAGAACCAGGAAGGATGGAAGCGGTCAACCGAGGATCTGTTCGGGCCCAACACCGGGATGGAGGCTCCCTGGCGATGGCTGGACGGGCGCCAGGTTCTGCTCGGGACCGCGACGACCACTGTCCACGACGTCGAGTTCGACACAGCCAACGAGTACATCTCCGGGGGACTTGCTCCCGACGGCCGGGCGTTGTGGACCGTCGGCGGCAGACCGTGCTCGGGGCGGTGGTCCGCAGAACCTGTACAGGCGTTGTGCTCACACACGGGCAAGATGACCCAGGTCACCTACGACAACACCGGAGGCGGCTGGTATCCGCAGTACACGGACCGGCGGGCCTATGTCATGGGCATCGACGTGCGCACCGGCACACAGGTGTGGCGTTTCCCCGCCGAAGGAACCGAACGCGAGGTCCCCGAGGCTGGGTTCCGCCAGTTTGCCACCCTGGGCGAATCCCACCTTGTCGCGTGGGCGGCCGACGGAGGCTACCTCGTCGAGGTCGCCACCGGAAAAGCGACACCCCTGGACCCCGATGGCGCGTTCTTGTGCCCTGTCTCGGTCAGGCAGTCCCTCCCCCAGGCCGACCCCAGCTCGGTGACCCGGACCGTCATGCGGATCTGCACCTACGACGCCCAACCGACGCAAGCCCCATGGCCTGCCGAGTGGATCAAGCTCGCCGCGCCATCGGACGCCCAGGGCCACTACGTCGTCGCCACCATGAACCAGCTGGTCGCGTTCCAGCTCTGAGCAGGAGGATTCCCATGCGTCATCGGTATCTGCGGCTGGTCTTCGTCACCGGGGCGCTGCTCCTCGCCGGTTGTACGAGCAAGACTCCTGACGGAACCTGGACGAGCGCAACGCTCGGACCTGCCGACACCGCCGAACCTGTGTGGACCGTCCAGGCCCAGTTGATGAACCAGCCCAGCGTCCACGACGGCGTCGTGGTCGCCTACGTCGCGCGACCAGAGCTGTTCACCCTCCAGGTCGTCGCCTGGGACGCGAAAGACGGAACCGAGCTGTGGCGCCACGATGCTGCGCCAGGCAACAGCGTCGCGCCCGGAATTGACATGGGCGTGGACGTCACGGAGTCCGGCGGCACCACTGTCGTCACCTACCTGGTCGGCGACACTGTCACCGATGGGACACTGGTTGCCGTCGCCGACCTGACCACCGGCGCTGAGACCCGGTTCGGCCCGGCAGTATGGGCGACTGGAAGGCCGGGGGACTGCGACGACGACACAGGCGTGTGCCTGGAAGGTCGGTTCTCCGGCGAGACAACCAGCCACCAGATCCGCCTGGACGAGACCTCCGCGACCTTGGTGACCGCAGCAGCCAGCACCAACCAGCCCCTGCCGGACGGGGCCAGATGGATCGGTCCTGGGCTTTTCGCGACCTACGACCGCGGCGTCCCCGCCGAACAGCTGGGCTACGCCGCAGACGGCGCCATCCAGTGGATGCGCCCCTACCAAGACGTGTTCGGCCCCTTCAGCAGCTCGGACGCAGGTTGGGCATGGCAGCGCCACGACACCATGTTCGTGGGAGTTGGCGGGGTCTCTGCGTGGTTCATGAATGGGATCACGTTGGAGAACCCCACATACCGGACTGTGGCACTGGCGGTCGACACCGGCCAGACCCTGTGGTCGACTCCGGGCGATCCATGTGTGTGGCCATGGTCCACCGAGGCTGAGGTCCTGGCTATCTGCCAGTCGACCGGAACGATCACCCTGCACCGTGACCCCGACGGCAAGGTCACCGACGACATCACGGTCGACTACACAGACCACACGCAGCACGTCGTGGGGATCGACCTGAAGACAGGCACGCAGAGGTGGCGGTTCCCGCCGCAGGGCGACGGCCCGGCGGTGCCCGACGATGGTTTACCGAGCTATGCCGCGATGGACGACTACCTCGTTGCCTGGGACCGCGAGGGTCCGGCCCTGGTCGAGATCGTGACCGGCAAAGCCACCGTCCTCGCTGCGGACCAGACATACCTGTGCAAGGCACATTGGGACGACACCAAGGTGTTTCTGCGTTCCGGCGGCCGGACCAGCGAGGCGGACGACTACGGTCGCGTTTTCCTGGAGCTGTGCGGCTCCGACGGCAAGCCCGTCGTCAACGCACCCTGGCCGGCGTTCTTCATCAAAGCGGCCACCGAGGTGGACGGGTTGTCCATCATCGCCATCGGTGACCAGCTGCTCGCGTTCCGGCTGTGACGCCTGGGCGGGACGCGAGCCTGGGGTCAGTAGGCCCAGCCGAACGACGACCAGTCGGGGTCGCGACGCTGCAAGAACGCGTCACGGCCTTCGACGGCCTCGTCGGTGGTGTAGGCCAGGCGTGTGGCCTCCCCCGCGAACACCTGCAACCCGGCCAGGCCGTCGTCGGCAGCGTT
>WRCL01000297.1 GCA_009783975.1 Micrococcales bacterium | reverse complement strand
TACCGGTCCGCCGACGAGCTCGACACCCGGTTCGGCCGCATCCCCCAAGGCGGCGAAGAACCCCTCGAAGGCGGCCGTTTCGCTGTGCAGTCGTACCTGGACCACCACGGCGACAAGCTCGCCCGCCGGTTCGACGCGAACTCCTACGTCCTGCTCACCCGCACGATGATCACCCACGACCTGGGCCGCGACCGCGGAGGCGTCACCCAGGCCCTGGCCCAGGTCACCGCCCGCGCCCTGGTCATCGCCGTCGACTCAGACCGGTTGTTCACCCGCGAACAAGCCGAACGTGTCGCCGCGGGCATCCGCCGCTGCGGCTCGGTCCGCGTCATCCGTTCCCCCTTCGGCCACGACGGCTTCCTCATCGAGCACGACCAGGTCGGCGCCCTGGTCTCCACCTTCCTGCGCGACGGAGTCCGCACCCGCTGACCGACCGCTGAGGTGAGAGTTGATGAGAGTCGATCATTTCCGACGGAACGGTCAGGCGTACTGGAAGAGCGTGTAGCGGCCGCCAGTGCTGCGTCTGGCCGAAAGGTGATCGTTCCGTCGAGAAGTGATGAAGGAGCATCCCTTCTCGACGGAACGATCAGCTCTCGGCCATGGGATCTATCTGGGTGTTGACCCCGGTGTACCGTCGGGGGGTGGACGTCATCGACCAGGCGGACGACGAGCCGGGACTGTGCGTCGGTGGCGACGCGACGTCCCCGACTGCGTGCCTGCGCCTGGAAGCGCGTGTGGCGGCGCTCGAAGCGGCGATGGCACGTCTGCACGGTGGCGGTGTGGCCGAAGCCCCTGGTGGGACGCCGCCGTGGGGGACGCCTCCAGCGCCGGTGACGCCGACTAGGCCGAGGCAACCTCGACGCGAACCGTTGACCACGACGCGAACCGGTAGGTGCCTTTCGCGTGGCGCGCCGAAGCTCGTCCCTCGTCGGAGGGGGGTGATGGTGCGACACCTGACGCAGGTACCGTTGGGACGGTGGGCATCTTTGACCAGGAGCAGGACGAGCCTGCGTCCGTCTGCGCCGACCCTGCGCACCTTCGGGTGGAGGCGCGGTTGGCGGCCCTCGAAGCTGCGGTGGCGCGCTTGGAGGGCGGCCCGGTGGCCGACGCCCCCGCGGGCGCGCCGCCATGGGGGACGCCGCCCTCGGCTGCGCCTGCCGCGAAGCCGGCACCTGCTCGCCCGGTGCGGCGCCAAGGTCGGCTCACGCAGATCACGGGGTACCACACCTCTCGGGCATCGACCGCTGAGGAGGTTGCCCAGGTGTGCCAGCAGGTCGCCGGGACCGTGTGGGCTGCCGACTCGCCACCGGTCCGGTTGAGCGGGATCGGCTGGCGAGTCTTGGGCGTGGACGGCGCCAGGGCGTTGCTCCTCGCCGACCGGGTGATCGGCACGAGCCCGTACCACCGCGAGCAGGGCGCGATCACGTGGGAGAGCTGTGACCTGCGCCGGTGGCTGAACGAGGAGTTCTGCGGGTCGTTGGGTGAGCCTGTGGTCTCACGGGTCGCCGTCGTGCGCAAGAAGAACGGGCCCAACCCCGCCTGGGGGACCCCCGGGTGCTTTGGCACGAAAGACCGGGTCTTCCTTCTCAGCGCCGAAGAGGCCGCGGTCTGGTTCAAAGGGCGGGAGCCGAAAAACTGGGGCAAGCACCTGCGGAACATGCGGCTCGGAAAGAGTGCCCAGGCGGCGAATGAGACGGGTACTCGAAGCGTCTGGTGGTGGTTGCGCTCTCCTGGCTACGAACCCGACTGCGCGGCCTACGTCGACGACAACGGAGACCTCAACGTCGGTGGTCGCGGCGTGTCCGCTGCCGACGGCGGTGTGCGCCCAGCCTTCTTGCTGGACCTAGCATCGTGACCGTTCTGGTGGAACGGATCCGCTGCGAGGGACGAGCTTCGGGGGAGGGGCGAACATAGACGTTCGTCCCTCACCGGCCGTTCGCGTGCGTCGTCGACGTTCCGCTGGCGCACCGGGGTGCGACGCCGCCCGGCCCGGGCCGACGTGTGGCTGGACCCCGGGTGAAAGACGTGCGTCGGTGACCGGCGAGGGCCTGGAGACGTCGAGGCCAGAACGAGTTGTTTCAGGCTGAAACATGCGTGTATGGATCAATACGTCCGTCTTGGGGACGAAGCTGTGTGGTTGGTTGTAGATTGTCCGCCGGGCAGGACCGTCCAGGCCGCACCCACCTCGAGGACTCATGACCCACCCGACCTTCGTGCCTGGCCAGGCTGGTGCTGTGCCTGGCTGGCCCGGTCCGGCCCAGCCGCCACCGATGCCGGGCCCACCGGCGGGCGCGAACGGCCTCTGGGCTGCCGGGACCCCTGCTACCCCCGGCTGGGGCCCGCCAGTCGCACCGCAACCAGCGCCACGACCAGCCGCCCACTGGTCACCCGACGCGCCTGCCGTCGGGCCCGCTCCACAGCTGGCCTCGGCACGGATCGAGTCGATGGAACGTGTGGCCCGGGGCACGGGCGTGGCGCTTCTCGGGGTTCTCGCCGGCGTTGTCGTCGCCGGCGTCGTCGGGCTGCTCGGCTCGGCGGTCTTCTCGTGGGACACGATGAGTGGCGTCGTCACCGAGGCGTCCCAGGGTGCGACCCCCAAGGTTCGTGGGGTCGTCAAGCTGCTCTACCTGCTGCCGGGGATCCCGTCGGCCATCATGGGGTTCTGCGTCGTCACCTGGTACGTCAAGGCCGCTGGGATGCTGCGGCGCGGCTGGGGCAACATCGCCGGGGTCCTCGTCGTCGGGGCTGTGCTGTGCGCGTTCATGTTCCCATTTGCCGGGTATTTCGCCGATGGGGGTGAGGTGTCGGCTGCGACGCTGGGCACGGCGTTCACCTACGCGTTGAGCCCGTCGCCATGGCAGGCCAACGGTGTGGCCATCGTGGCGTGGACCCTCGGTGGCACGCTGCTCGGCGCCGGCGCCGCGTGGCTGCGCAGCGAGGACTGACCAAGGAAACGGGAGACGAACATGGACTACGCCCAGCCAAGCGCCAACCCTGCTTTCCAGCGGCTGGTGCAAGACCGGTACTTCTACTACGACGTGGCGTGGGGTGTGGCGACCGGGGCCGAGAACGGCCTGGACCAGAACCAGATGCTCGCGAACCTCTGGGGTGTCTCTGCTGCTGAGTGGGACCAGGTCAACGCCCACTACGCCCAGCTGCAGGGCCAGCTCGACGCGCAGACCGCCTCATGGTTCGGGATGAGCCGCCAGGGGGCCTGGGGCCGTCAGATCCAGGCCGCGTCAGGCGCGCCCGCACCACCGCAAGACGTCGAGTTCCTCGATGTGCCCCAGCTGGCAGCGGTCGAGACCGCCGCCGCCCGGTTCGACTGGGACGGGCTGCTCGCGCTCCTGGGGTCCATCCCCGACCCCGAGAGCCTGGACTACGCGCTGTCGTACATCGACGAGATGCCGATGCTGGCTGACGCGATGCCGGTTGTCGCCGCCCAGCACCCGCAGAACCCGTTGGCTGGCACGCTCGCAGCACGTGCCCTCATCGGCTACGCCTGGGACGTGCGTGCGAGCTGGCGTGCTGACGAGCTCACCACAAGCCAGTGGACGACCTTTCACGCACTGGCGACCCAGGCCGAGCAGATCCTCACCGCGGTGGTCGCGCAGCACCCCGGATACCTCCCGGCCTTGACCAGCTTGCTCGTCGCACCGGTCTTGCGTTCG
>WRCL01000296.1 GCA_009783975.1 Micrococcales bacterium | reverse complement strand
GGCTGGTGCAGGTGCTCAGCGCGGTCGGCGGGGCGCTGGTCGCCGCCGGTGACACCGAAGGACGCCCGAGCCTGTGCTGGCAGCGGGCCGCAGCACGCGCCCAGGCGCAAGAGACCGCCTGAGGGACCAGTGCCCCCGCTCTGGTCTGCCCCCACAGCCACGGGCCCGCTGTCGGCTGCCGTCGTCGTGCCTGGGTCCAAGTCGTTGTCGGCCAGGTACCTGGTGCTCGCGGCGCTGGCTGACGGGCCGAGCCGCGTGCACGGGGTCTTGGCCAGCAGGGACACCGAGCTCATGGCTGGTGCGCTGCGGGCGCTGGGCGCCGTGGTCACCTCTGACGGCGACGCCTGGACGGTTGTGCCTGGCGGGGCTGTGACCGGGCCGGCGCTGGTCGACGTGGGCCTGGCAGGCACCGTCATGCGGTTCGTCCCGGCGATGGCTGGGCTGGCCAGCGGTCCGGTGACGTTCTACGGCGACCCGCAAGCCGGGGACCGCCCGGTCGGTCCGCTGCTCGGGGCGTTGCGCCAGGCGGGGGTGCAGGTCGACGACCGGCGCCGGCCTGGGCACCTGCCGTTCACGGTCTATGGCACCGGGCGCGTCGCCGGTGGTGTGGTGAGCCTGGACGCCTCAGCGTCGAGCCAGTTCGTCTCGGGGCTGCTGCTGTCGGCCGCCCGGTACGACGAGGGCCTGACCGTCCACCACACCGGCGGGTCGCTGCCGTCAGCCCCGCACGTGGCGATGACCGTCGAGACGTTGCGCGCTGCCGGGGTCGTCGTCGACGACAGCGCGGAGAACACCTGGCGTGTGGCTCCCGGGCCGGTCGCTGGGCGCACGACCAGCGTCGAACCGGACCTGTCGAACGCCGCACCGTTCTTGGCCGCGGCCCTGGCAGCAGGCGGGCAGGTCACGGTGCCCCGGTGGCCGGCACGCACGACCCAGCCTGGGGCGTTGCTGCCGCAGGTCCTCACGCAGATGGGCGGCACCGCCGAGCTCGTCGACGGGCGGATGACAATCCGCGGGGACGGCACCGTCCACGGCGTGGACCTGGACCTGCACGACGCTGGCGAGCTCGCTCCGACCATCGCGGCCCTGGCCGCCCTGGGTGACGCCCCGACCCGGCTGCGTGGGATCGCCCACCTGCGCGGGCACGAGACGGACCGCCTCGCGGCCCTCGCCGCAGAGCTCACCACGGTCGGCGCCGGGGCGTGCCAGACCGACGACGGCCTGCTCATCACCCCCCGCTCCTTGCACGGTGGGGTGTGGCGCACCTACGCCGACCACCGTATGGCCACCGCTGGGGCGCTGGTCGGCCTCGTCGTGCCCGGGGTGCAGGTCGAAGACGTCGCGACGACGGCCAAGACCCTGCCGGGGTTCGTCGCGATGTGGCAGGCGATGCTCGACGCGACCAGCACGGACACACCGTAGATGCCTCGGCGCGAGCTCGACGAGACCGATGTGCGGGTGCGCCCAGGACGCGGGTCACGTCCGCGCACCAAACAGCGGCCAGCCCACGCCGACGCGGTCCGCGGGTTCGTCACCGGGGTGGACCGGGGGCGCTACCAGACACTGGTCGACGGGCGCACCGTCGTGGCGATGAAAGCCCGTGACCTTGGTGCCCAGCGTGTCGTGCCTGGTGACGAGGTCGACCTCGTGGGGGACCTGTCGGGGCACGCAGGCACCTTGGCGCGGATCGTGCGGATCGCCGAGCGGCGCACAGTGCTGCGGCGCACCGCCGACGACACCGACGCGGCCGAACGGGTCGTCGTGGCCAACGCCGACCAGCTCGTCATCGTCACAGCGCTGGCCGACCCCACCCCACGCACCCGGATGGTCGACCGGTGCGTCGTGGCAGCGTACGACGCTGGGATGCACGCGCTGCTCGTGCTCACCAAAGCCGACCTCGCCGACCCGGGGCCGCTGGCAGCGGTCTACGCCGCGGCGGGGGTCGACGCGGTCGTCACCCGGCGCGAGCACGAGAGCATCGTCGGGCTCGACACCTTGCGCACAGCTCTGGCCGGCCGGGTCAGCGTCCTCGTGGGCCACTCGGGGGTAGGCAAGTCCACGCTGGTCAACGCACTGGTCCCTGGGGCGATGCGCGCGACCGGGGAGGTCAACGAGGTCACCGGCCGCGGACGGCACACATCGACCTCCGCGGTGGCACTGGCGGTGCCCACCGACGAGGGACCGACCTGGGTCATCGACACCCCCGGCGTGCGTTCGTTCGGCCTGGCCCATGTCGACCCTGCGCACCTGCTCGCCGCGTTCACCGATCTGGCCCAGGTGGCGTCCGCGTCGTGCCCACGTGGGTGCACCCATCTGGTCGACTCGCCCGACTGTGCTCTGGACGAGTGGGCCGAGCACGACGGCACGGCCGGTGCGGACCGCCACGCACGGGTGGATTCCCTGCGCCGCCTGCTCGTCTCCCGTCTGGGCGCCGACGACCCAGACTGACCAGACCGGGCGTCGCGACCCCGCCGAGCATGGCGCTGGGGTGACGACGGGGATTGTACGGCTCATCACCACGACCCGCCCGCCGATGAGGCGGGCTCGACACACTCAACCACGACCACGAAGAGGGATCACACGATGGACACCATGCAGAAGGTCGCCCGCCCTGAGGTCACCAACCTCGTCGACCACGTCCCGGCACAGCGGTCACCACAGTCGTCCGCGCAGCCGCACGTCGCGCCGAGCCTGGTCCCGATGACCCTGGTCACCGGCGGCTACGCAGCGCTCGTCGGCCTGCTCACCGCGTTCTTGTGCGTCATCGGCGGCTGACCCGCCAGTCCTGCGCTCACCGGTTCGCACGGGCCTTTGCTGGTGCCGGCTGACGCTGGCGTGGCAGCTCTGGCGGCGCCTCGACGTGCCCGCCCAGCTGCCAGTCGCGGACCTCAGGCATGTCTTCGAGGTATTCCACGATGTGCTCGGCGTGACGGGCCAGCATCTGCTCGCAGTAGCGGAACAGCTCGTGGCTGCCGGCGGGTTTGCGACGCGCGTTGTTGATCGCGTCCATGACCAGGTGGTACCGGTCGGCCTTGTTGCGCACAACCATGTCGAACGGCGTGGTCGTCGTGCCTTGCTCGACGAACCCGCGGGCGCGGAAACGGTCCGGCTCAGGCCGGCCGTGGACGAGCTGGTGGATCGCCCCGGGGTACCCGTGGAACGCGAACACGACGTCGACGTCGTCGGTGAACGTCTCGGTGAACCGTTTCGCGCTCATCCCGTGCGGGTGGTCCTTGGGCCGGTACAACGTCATGAGGTCCACGACGTTGACGACGCGCACAGCCAGGTCGCCCAGACGTGTCTTGAGCAGCTCGGCCGCGGCGACGGCCTCCATCGTGACGATGTCACCAGCGCACGCCAAGACGATGTCCGGCTCGCCCGACCCGAGCCCGTCGGTCCCGGCCCAGTCCCACACCCCGTAGCCGCGGGTGCAGTGCTCGATCGCCTCGTCCATCGACAACCACTGCGGTTGGGGCTGTTTGTCGGCGACGATGAGGTTGATGTAGTTGCGTGACCGGAAGCAGTGGTCGGCGACCTCGACGAGGCAGTTCGCGTCCGGCGGCAGGTAGATCCGGCTCACACCCCCGCGCATGTTCAGCACGACCTGCAGCAGCATCGGCGACTGGTGGGAGAACCCGTTGTGGTCGTTGCGCCAGCACGTCGAGCTCAACAAG
>WRCL01000295.1 GCA_009783975.1 Micrococcales bacterium | reverse complement strand
TTCGTCGGGACGGTCATGGAGCTGTGGCAGCAGCGCCGGGGAGTCCTCACCGGAGGGCCGGACTACCTGTCGACCGACCGGGTCGAGCTGCACTACACACTGCCGCTGGCCGAGATCGTCTTCGACTTCTTCGACGCGCTGAAGTCCCGGACGCGCGGGTATGCCTCGCTGGACTACGAACCGGCTGGCCAGCAGGTCTCGGACCTGGTCAAGGTCGACATCTTGCTCCAAGGCGACCAGGTGGACGCGTTCAGTGCGATCGTCCACAAGGACAAGGCGTACGAGTACGGCGTGATGATGGCGACCAAGCTGCGCAAGCTCATCCCGCGCCAGCAGTTCGAGGTGCCGATCCAGGCGGCGATCGGGTCACGGGTCATCGCCCGCGAGACGATCCGCGCGATGCGCAAGGACGTGCTCGCCAAGTGCTACGGCGGCGACATCACACGTAAGCGCAAGCTGTTGGAGAAGCAGAAGGAGGGCAAGAAGCGTATGAAGACGATCGGCCGTGTCGACGTCCCGCAGGAGGCGTTCATCGCTGCGCTGTCCTCGGAGACCGACACGAAGAAGAAATGACCCCCGCGCTGCCCGCCGGCGACGTGCCCCCACCCGACGGGGCCCTGCCGGCACAGGTCGCGCACGGGGCGTTGGGCCGGGCGTTCGGGGTGTACGTGCACGTGCCGTTCTGCACCTCACGGTGCGGGTACTGCGACTTCACCACCTACACCCCTGAGGGCAGCGGCGCAGCACGTGAGGCGTACGCCGCGAACGCCGTCGCCGAGGTCGGGTTCGCAGCGCGGGTGCTCGACGACGCTGGGGTGCCGCGGCGCCCGGCGGCGACGGTGTTCTTCGGTGGGGGGACCCCGACGTTGCTGACGCTGGCTGATCTGGCGGCGGTGCTCGGTGCGGTGCGCACCACCTGGGGGCTCGGTGCTGAGGTGAGCGTCGAGGCGAACCCTGACACGGTCACCGGTGAGTACCTCGCAGGTCTGGCTGCGCTGGGTGTGACCCGGGTCTCGTTCGGGATGCAGTCGGCTGTGCCCCACGTCCTGGCGACGCTGGGACGTACCCACGACCCCGCGCAGGTGCCCCGAGTGGTGCGGTGGGCCCATGACGAGGGGTTGCGCTGCTCGGTCGACCTTGTCTACGGCACCCCAGGTGAGTCGCTCGACGACTGGACCTGCTCGGTCCGCGCGGCGCTGGACACCGGTGTCGAGCACCTGTCTGCCTACGCCTTGACCCTTGAACCGATGACGCCGATGGGCCGCAAGGTCGCCCGGGGGACCATCTGCGCCCCTGACCCCGACCTCCAGGCGCAGATGTACGAGGTCGTCGACGACGAGGCGTCCGCCGCGGGCCTGGTCTGGTACGAGATCAGCAACTGGGCGGTCCCCGGTGCGGCGTGCCGGCACAACCTCGGCTACTGGACTGGTGAGGACTGGTGGGGGGTCGGCCCGGGGGCGCACAGCCACGTCGGTGGTGTGCGCTGGTGGAACGTGACACACCCACGGGCGTGGGCCCGCGCGTTGGCCGACGGGTGCAGCCCCGCGGCGGGCCGCGAGGTCTTGCGCCCCGACCAGGTCGCTGCAGAGCAGGTCATGCTCGGGGTGCGCCTGGCGACCGGGCTGCCGTTGGACCTGCTGGACGTGGCCGGACGCCGCGCGGTGGCACAGCTGGTCGTCGACGGGTTGGTCGACGGTCGTGCGGCGGTGCGGCCCGGTTCTGCGGCGGTCGTCCTGACCCGCAGCGGCCGGCTGCTCGCCGATACGGTGGTGCGGGCGCTCGTGGCCGACCGCTGAGCCCCCTGGCACGACGGCCGATGGTCCCAGATGTCGGGTTCTGGCGTGCGAATCTGCTCGCGAGAACGACGCTCTGGTGAGGGAATGGTGACTGAACCGGGGTTGTTCTGGTAAGAATGGACCTCGTCCTGACCCGGGGTCCCAGTGACCCGGCGGACCGGTCCGGCGTGGAGCGGTCTGGGACACCAGATCTACCAGAGGATGACCAATGACCCAGCCTCCCATGGGACCCGAGTCGCAAGGCCCTGGGGCCCCCCCTCCGTACGGCCAGCCCGACATGGGCTACGGCCAGCCGGCGCCTGCCGGACCGCCGCTGTCGGACTCTGACCAGCGTCTGTGGGGGATGCTCGCGCACTTCTCGGGCATCCTCTTTGCTTGGCTCGGCCCGCTCGTCGTGTGGCTCATCTACAAGGACCGCGACGCGTTCGTCAACGACCAGGCCAAAGAGGCGCTGAACTGGCAGATCACGCTGCTCATCGGCTACGTCATCTCCGGTATCCTCGTCCTCGTGATCGTCGGGTTCGTCACCCTCGGCCTGCTGGGGATCGCTGCGCTCGTCTTCGGGATCATCGGTGGCCTGGCGGCGAACAAGGGGCAGGCGTACCGCTACCCCTTCGCTCTGCGCCTGGTCAAGTGAGCCTGTAGACCTCGTGTAAGCCCAGTCCGCGAACGCCCCGGCAACGATGCCGGGGCGTTCGTCTTGCCTGTCTTGTCAGGCGGTGACGAAGTCGATGAGCTCTTCGACGCGGCCGAGCAGCGCCGGGTCCAGGTCGGCGTAGGTGCGCACCTGCCCGAGGATCCGTGCCCACGCCCGGGCGATATCGGCCTGGGTGGCGTGCGGCCAGCCCATGGCGTGGAGCACACCGGTCTTCCACTCGGTCCCACGTGGGACCTGCGGCCAGGCGTCCATCCCCAGGCGTCCGGGGCGCACCGTCTGCCACACGTCGACCCACGGGTGCCCGAGCACGAGCACAGTGCCGGCCGGTGCGGCGGCGACGGCTTCGTCGGCCAGGCGGCTCTCCTTGCTGCCCGGCACGAGGTGGTCGACGAGCACACCCAGGCGCCGGTCAGCCCCCGGGGCGAACGCGCGCACAGCCTGCGGCAGGTTGTCGGCCCCGTCGAGCAGCTCGACAACAACACCTTCGACCCGCAGGTCGTCGCCCCAGACCTTCTCGACCAGCTCGGCGTCATGGCGGCCCTCGACCCAGATCCGCGAGGCCCTGGCCACCCGGGCAGGTGTGGCCGCGACGGCACGTGACCCTGATGCTGTGCGGGCCGGGGCCTGTGGTGCGCCTGTGCGGGGCGCGACGAGGACGACCGGTGCGCCGTCGATCCAGAACCCCGCCCCGAGCGTGAAGCTGCGGGTACGTCCGTGCCGGTCTTCGAGCTCGACCAGGTGCTGCCCGCCGGACTTCTCCACGCGGACCACAGCCCCGACCCACCCGCTGGTGACGTCCTCGACGACGAGCCCGTGCTCTGCAGGGACCTGGGGTGGTTCACGGCGGGTGTGCGCCTCTGGCCGGTAGCGGTGGACCATCGCGACAGGGTACCGCTCACCGGTGCGGCGCCCGCACGCGTCGTGGGGCCAGGCGGCAGGTAGCATTGGCACTCGGCGCGCACGAGTGCTACCACGACCGACGAGGAGGGCCGGTGGGCGAAGACCGACGGCTCGACGTGCTGCGCGCGATCGTCGAGGACTACGTCGCCACCCGCGAACCGGTCGGGTCGCGGGCCTTGACCGAACGGCACAACCTCGGTTTCTCCCCGGCGACGATCCGCAACGACATGGCCGCCCTGGAAGAAGCCGGCCTCATCGTCGCCCCGCACACCTCCGCCGGGCGTGTGCCCACCGACAAGGGGTACCGCACGTTCGTCGACCACCTGTCGCAGGTCAGGCC
>WRCL01000294.1 GCA_009783975.1 Micrococcales bacterium | reverse complement strand
CCTGCGGGGTTGTTGAAGTTCGCCAGGGCGATCATGCCGATGACCTGCTTGAGGGAGTTGGTGAACGTCCCGGTGATCGTCCCGTCAGCACCGAGCTGGAACGAGGTGAGGGTCCCTGCGGCGTAGCCGTCCTGCATCTTGTTCTTGATGGTGTCCACACCGGCGAAACCGGTCACTGTCGACAGGTCGACGTCGAGCACCACCGCGGCGCCAGCGGTCGGCACGCTCACGCCAGCCAGGGTCAGCGGGGAGGTGAGGTTGCCCGCACCGTCGAAGACCATCGCCTGGGCGGCGCCACCGTTAGCCGCGACCGTCCAGCCCGCAGCAGTCTTCTCGAACTGCAACGACAAGATGCCTTCGTTGCCCTCAGGGTCGAAGACGACGACGTCACGGTTGAGGATCGTGCCGTCGACGGCGTCGGCCTGGAGGTTGCCCTCGTAGGTCGCCAGTGTCGAGACCTTCGCGGCCATGAGCGCCCCGACGGGGATGCGCAGGTCGGTCAGGGGGGCGTTCATGTCGATGACGCCGTTGGTCGCCATCCAGCCCTGGACGAGGGCACCATCACCGGGCAGGGTCATCTGGCCGGTCGCGTCGAAGTCGAACGACCCAGCGCGGGTGTACAAGGTCTCGTTGCCGCGGCGCACGACGAAGAACCCGTCGCCGGAGACCATCATGTCGGTGCTGCGGTTCGTCAGCTGCGCTGAACCCTGCGTGAAGTTCGTCGTGATCCCAGCCACGCGCACACCCAGCCCGATCTGGGCGGGGTTGGTGCCACCACGGCCGTCCTGGGCGCCACCGGCACCTGTGAGCAGCTGCGACAACGTGTCCTGGAACTGGGTCTGTGAGGCTTTGAAGCCGGTGGTGTTGACGTTGGCGATGTTGTTGCCGGTGACGTCGAGCATGGTCTGGTGGGCGCGCAGGCCCGAGATCCCGGAGAACAGTGAGCGGAGCATTTTTCTTCCTTTCGTGGCAGCTACAGGTCAGGGGGTTTCGGAGTCGGCAGGTGTGCCGTCGTGTTCGCTGTCGTGGTCGGCGCGGGCGGTGACCGCAGCCACCGAACCGAGGGCGACGTACTGGCCGTCGATGACCAGGGTTGGTTCACCGACGGTGTAGATGACCTGCTCGACGGTGCCGGTGAGGTTCCCGCCGTCAGGTGAGGCGTAGGTGACCTGTGCCCCGACCATCTGCGAGGCCAGGGCCCGCTGGTGCACAGCGAGGGCGGCTTTGGAGTCGTTGGCCATGGAGACCATCTGCTCCATCATCGACAGCTGTGTCGTCTGGGCCATCATCTGGTTGGTGTCCATCGGGGCGCTGGGGTCCTGGTTCGCCAGCTGGGCGATGAGCAGCTTGAGGAAACCGTCGGAGTCCAAGATGTTCTTTGGTGCCGCGGTCTGCGTCGCCAGACCGGCGGCGCCGCTCAGGGACGAGATGGGGATGTCGGTCATATCAGCTCCTCCGTGCCGGTCAGACGACGAGGTCCAGGCTGTGGCCTGACGCCGGGTCGATCGGGGTGGCGGTGGTGCGGTCACCTGCGTCCTGCTCGGTGGTCGCCTGTTGGGCGGTGGTAGCGCGCGGACCGTCCTTGGTGCCGCGTTCGGAACGTTCGTCAGCCAGGCCAAGCTCAGCCTCGAGCCCTGCCGACTGCAGGTCGCGGCGCAGCTCGTCGAGCGTGCCGCGCAACGCGGCACGGGCCGCGTCGTTCGCCCCAGCCAGGTCGATACGCACCTGACCAGAGCTGATGTGGGCGACGATCCGCACCTCCCCCAAGTTCTTGGGGTCCAGTGCGACAGACAGCACATGTGTGCCAGCCCGGGCCCCGGCGAGCGCCCGCAGGTGCGCACCGAGCTGGTCGACCATCGGCGGCGCAGTGGGCAGCGGTGCCGCGCTCGGCGTTGGTGCAGGCGGAGCAGTCGGCGACGGGCCCGAGACCGGGACGTGGCTGGCAGCGTGCGCCGGTGCCACGGGAGCCGGGGTCTCTGGTGCTGTGCTGACCGCAGCGTCGGTGCTGGGCGACGCCGTCGTGGCGGCCGGGACCACAGGCACGTCGGACGGCACCGGGGTCGTCGCAGGCTGGGCGGGAACCACAGCAGCAGCGACGGGTGCTGGGCCGACCGGGACCGTGGCAACACCAGGCTGGCTCGCAGTGGTCTGCGCCCCAGCAGCCGGACCAGTGCTCTGCATGTCGTCGGCTACGGGCGCAACAGCCTCGGCACGCACCGCGGCGGCAGGTGCGGCGGGTGCGGGCGTTGGGGCTGTGGCCGCCGGAACGGTCGTGGCTGCGACGCTCGCTGCCACAGCAGGTGCGACGGCTGGAGCTGCCTCGTCGGCAGGTGCCGGCGCGACGGGCTCGTTGCTGTGCGGTGCGCGGGGCTGGTCGACGACGGGACCGGGCTCGGCGGCTGCGGCGCCATGTTCGGCGACCAGGCCGCCCAGGTCGCCAGTGGTCGGGGCGCCGGGGGTCGGCTGCTCGACCGGCTCACAGCCTTCGGCTGCGTCGGGGTCGCCAGCAGACCCAGCGTCACCAGCAGCCACAGCGTTGTCAGCAGGTCCAGCGGCGGGACGTTCTTGGACTCCACGGTCGGGGCCTTGGCGCGCTGGGGTGCGGTCTGTGGTCGCACGGGCGTCGGCGCGCTCGGACCCTGCACGCTCGGCGCCAGGCCGGGGCGCGTCAGAGACCGTCGCGAGGACGTCGGCGAACCCGTCGACCGCACCACGGGTGGCAGGTGCCACACCGCTCGGCTCACGGACGGCCATGATGGCGGTCACGCTCATTGACCCACTCCCGTTGGTTGTGCTGGACGTGTGTGCGCGGTCATCGGACGTACTCCCAGTGCCACGACTCGGGTTTGGACCCTCCGGCCCGTGCCCAGCTCGGGTGGTCCCACCCGTAGGCGGGGGCGTTGGCCCGCAGCCAGGCATGCTTGGTGCTGCCCTCACCACCGAGGTTGTTGATGTCGATGGCCAAGCCCCACCCGTGGTTGGACTTGCCGGGCTCAGCGGCCAGACCACCTTTTGAGGCCTTGAGGTTCACCTGGGCCGCATAGTCGCGGTAGGCCAGCGCCGCTGACCTTGAGGTTCTCGCCGAACCGCGAGCGGAACGCGGCGTTGAGCTGTTCAAGAGACCCGGCGGCGTCGCCGCGCAGCTTGGTGCCGGCAGGTGCCCACGAGACCTGGCTCAACGTCGACGGGTCCAGACGGCCTGAACCGGCCTTGGGCACCCTGTAGGTCCCGTCGGCCGACACCGCGGGCCACGCGGCGGTGTCGTACCGACCAGCCGTGGGCGCGGCGTACATACCGGTCGGGGCATACATCCCGGCCAGCGCACCCATGGGGCTGCCCGTGTCCGTGTCGAGCACGCTGCGCAACGTGCTCGCGAAGTCCAGCGTCGCCGTCGCTGTCTGCAGCGTCCCGGTCGGCGTCGTCGCAGTCTGCGGCGAGACCATCTGGCGGATCTCGGCCATCCGTGCCTGGATCCCGACAACACCCATGAAGTCGTTCATCGCGGGGCCCCCGTCGTCACGTCGGCGTTGCGCTGGTGCAGCTGGACGCCGACCTCGTCGAGGACGACCTGCTCGGCGTGCTCGTCGGCGGCGCGCACCTGCTCGTCGTGCCGTTCGGCGAGGCGCTCGACGCTGCGTGTGGCACGGCGCGCCGTCGACCACTCGGCGGTGCGCTCTTCGGTCCGCCCAGCAGCGACAGCCACGT
>WRCL01000293.1 GCA_009783975.1 Micrococcales bacterium | reverse complement strand
TGGCGGTGTTCAGCACATGGGTCGCCACGCCCCGCGACGACTTCTCCCAGTGCTCGGTGTGCGACCCTGGCGACCGCGCCGGGTACCTGTACGGGTGGGGCCGCACCGACGAGGCTGTGCGCCTGATCGAGCAGACCCTCGCTGATGGTGAACGGTGCCTGTCCGAACCGGCCGACATGCTCTCACGGGTCGCCTTGGCCTACCTCGACCTGGGCCGCACCGCCGACGCTGTGCTCGCCCACCGCCGGACCCTGGCCGAGCTGGACCAGGCCGAGGTGCCCCTCATCGGTGTGCGCGGCAAGGTGCTGCGGTTCTTGGCGCGGGTCGGTGCGCACGACGCGGTCGTGCGCCGGATCGTCGACGACGAGCAGGTCATGCTCACACCGGGGGAGTCGGCCGGGTACCGCATGGGTGCGCTCATCGCGCTGGGCAGCGCCGCGTCGTGCGTCGCGGCTGTTGACCCTGACCGGCCCCTTCGCTCGGTCGCCGCTGGGACGAGCACTATCGGTGCGTACGCACGCTGGTGCCGTGGGCAGGCCGAGCAGATCGCCGCAGCGTTCGACCTGCGCTACGGCGACGACCATGTGACCAACCGCCTGGCCAAGGCCTGGAGCGTCGACGTCACGACCGTCGACCTGTCCGTCCTTGCTGCGTCCGACCCCCAGCACACCGGTGCCGGCGGCCCGGCCCCGGCGTGGGCGACGGGCACCGCGGACGAGCCGGCTGACCTTGACGCGACCGCCACCGGTGCGACCAGCCCTGCTGTGACCCACGGCCCTGCCGCGACCGACGGCCCTGCCGCGACCGACAGCCCCACGTGGCGTCCACGGTGGATGACCGCCGCCGAGGCCGAACCGTCGCCAGCCGAGATCTTCGCCCAGGCCGAGCATGCGGTGCGCCGTGCAGACCTCGCCGTCGCCGCCCCCCGCTACGAGCAGGCCGGGCGCGGGTTCGTCGACGCAGGTCTGCTCCTCGACGCGGGGTTCGCCTTCGCTGAGGCGGCGCACTGCGCCCAGGTGCTCGAAGACCACCCCGGTGCCCACACCGCGCTCGCCCGTGCCTGGGACCTGCTCGTCGCTGGTGGTGCCGAACCAGCCCTCATCGCCCCTGTTGTCCGTGCCTGGGCTGCGACGGCCTGCACCGTCGGCGACGGCGACGCGGCCCTGGACCGCCTGGACCAGACCGAGGCGACCCTGCGTGGCCCCGCGCCTGGTGCTGCCCCGCCGGACCCTGGTGCTGCCTCGTCGGACCCTGGTGCTGGTGGGTCGCCAGACGCTGTGCCAGGTGTGCTCACCCCGGTCGCCCAGGCCCGCCGCCGCGAGACCGCCGCGCTCGCCGACGTCCGCGCCCGGGTCCTGGCAACCCTGGGACGCTGGGACGACGCGGTGGACGCCGGCCGCACGGCCGCCACCGCCCTGGAAGACGTCGGTGCCCTGGCTGCGGCGGGCCAAGCGTCGTGGCTGGTCGCACGTGTGCTGGCCCAGATGGGCCGCACAGACGCCGCCGTTGAGCGTTACCGTGCCGCCGCCGTCCAGCTCGGCCGTATGAACCACCGCGACGAGCAGGTGAAAGTCCTCGACGACCTCGTCGCCTTGCTGCGCGCCGCCGGTCGCCACGACGAGGCAGCCGACATCGTCACCGACCTGCTCGGCTGAGGGGGGCTGTGGCACTGGCAGAACACGATGCACACCGTCGGCGGCCTCACCTGGCAGCCAGGCTCTCCTCGGCCGCCGTGCGACACCGCCCAGCACGACATCCGACGCACATCGTGTTCTGGGAGTGCCATATCAGACCGGGTACGGTCGTCAGGTGAGCGTCGTCATCGCCGTCGTCGGGCCGACCGCGACGGGCAAGTCCCGGTTGGCGGTCGAGCTGGCACTCGCCGTCGCAGGTGAGGTCGTCAACGCCGACGCGTTCGCCGTGTACCGCGGGATGGACATCGGCACTGCGAAGACGTCGGCCGCTGACCAGCGCGGGGTCACCCACCACCTGGTCGACGTCGTCGACCCAGACGCGCAGGTGTCGGTCGCCCAGTACCGGCAGGCAGGACGGACCGTGCTGGACGACCTGGCCGCACGGGGCAAGCGCGCGGTCGTCGTCGGGGGCTCTGGGCTGTACGTGCGGGCGTTGCTCGACCCGATGCACTTTCCTGGCACCGACCCCGAGCTGCGTGACGCCCTCGAAGCCCGGGTCGAACACGAAGGTGCAGCCGCCCTGCACACCGAGCTCGCCGCTGTGGCCCCCGAGGCGGCCAGGGCGATCGACCCACGTAACGTCCGCCGCGTCGTGCGGGCCCTGGAGGTGTACATCCTCACCGGCCGTCCCCCGACGACCGACCTGCCGAGGTACACCTACGAGATCCCCGCGCTCCAGATCGGCCTTGAGCTGCCCCGCGACGTCCTCGACGCCGCGATCGACGCCCGTGTCGAGGCGATGTGGGCCGCCGGCTTCGTCGAGGAGGTCCGCCGTCTGCGCAGCGCCGGGATGTCGCGCACCGCCCGCACCGCCGTCGGCTACGCCCAGGTCCTGGCCATGCTCGACGGTGTGACCGACGAACCCACCGCCCGCACCCAGACCGTCACCGCCACCCGGCGCCTGGCCCGCAAGCAGATGGGCTGGTTCGGCCGCGACCCCCGCATCTGCTGGTTGCCCGCTCACGCCCCCGACCTGCTCGACCAAGCCCTCGCCCTCGTCCAAGACAGTGGGGACGGTTCCTATGTCTTGCCTGGTCAGGGCAGCATTCGGAGCGATCATCCTATATGATATGATCTCATACATGAGACCGCAGGACAGTGGCGCAGAGCTTGGCCAGGGGCCCACACGACCAGTGACGGTGACGTTGACCGAAGGGACGTTGACTGCCGTGCGGCAAGTCGCCGGCCCTCGGGGGACGTCATCGCTGGTTGAGCAGGCGCTCCAGCGCGAGCTTCGGCGACGGGCGCTGCAAGGCCTGGTCGACGACTACGAACGCCAGAACGGCCCGATCAGCGACGACGCTGTCGCAGACCAGATGGCTCGTCTGGCGCAGGTGCGTCGAGAGGTCCGTGATGGTGCTGCTTGACTCCCAAGGGCTCTCGCTGCTCATCGGGCGCGACCCGTCGCTGTTCGCGCTGCTCAAAGGTCTCGCCCAGACCGGCGAGACCGTGGCGGTCTCCGCAGCGACCCTGGTTGAAGGGGTCGACCCGTCGTCGACCCCTGCTGCTGTGCGCTGGTCGCTCTCCGGGCTGGACGTGGTCGATGTCACCCGCGCTGTCGCCCTGCGTGCCACAGACCTGCTGCGTGCGGCCCGTCGCCATGGGCACCGCGACGCGATGGACGCAATCGTGTGCGCCACAGCGGTGCTCGCTCCAGAACGGACGACGATCCTCACCTCAGACCCCGCTGACATCACCAGTCTCGTCGCCGGGCACCGGGCCGTCACCGTCCTGGCGGTGTGACCTCTGGGTCGCCAGGCTCAGGTGAGCAGGGTGCGGTCGCTCAGGCCGCCTTTCGTGGCGAACAGGTCAAGCAGGTCCGCGACTGTGGCGTTGGCTTTTTCTTCTGGGCCCAGGGAGCGGACGATCTCGCCTTCGTGCATCATGACCAGGCGGTTGCCCATGCGCAGGGCGTGGTCCATGTTGTGGGTGACCATCAAAGCGGTCAGGTGGTGGTCCTCGATCATCATCGACGTCAGGCGCAGCACCAGCTCGGCGCGTTCGGGGTCCA
>WRCL01000292.1 GCA_009783975.1 Micrococcales bacterium | reverse complement strand
CTTCGCCCGGATGCCACATGCGATGTGTGGGCTCGCGCTCACCTTGCACGCCGTGCGCGGCCTGGACCGCAGCTATGCCGAGGCTGGGCTGGTCACCACCGCGGTGACCATCGGCCTGGGGCTCGGGGCGCCGTGGCGGGGCCGGGCGGTGGACCGCCAGGGGCTGCGCCGGGCGATGGTGCTGTCGTTGCTCGGGGCCGGGACGTGGTTCGTCGCCCCGGGGCTGGGGTACGTCGGGCTCGTCGTCGCGGCGTTCGTCGGTGGGCTGCTCGCCGTCCCGGCGTACTCGGTGACCCGCCAGTCGCTGGCGGTGCTCGTGCCTGACCCGCAGCGGCGCGAGACGGTGTTCGCTTTGGACGCTGTGGCCAACGAGCTGACGTGGATCGTCGGCCCGCTGCTCGCGGTGGTCTTGGCCACGTCGGTGTCGACCACAGCGGCACTGCTCGCCTTGGGGGCTGTGACAGTCGGCGCCGGGGCTGTGCTCATGGTCGTCAACCCCCCGACACGTAGCAGCGACGACGGTGCCACGACGTGCGATGACACCGGCGGGTCGTTCGCGGTGGCGCGCCTGGTGCCGATGCTCGGGCTGTGCGTGGCGCTCGCGGTGATATTCGTCGGTGTCGATGTGTCGGTGCTCGCCGCGCTCAACGAGGTCGGACGTCCTGGTGATATCGGGTGGGTCGTCGCGTGCTGGTCGGCTGGGTCGCTCGTCGGGGGGTTGTGCTACGCCGGGATGGGCCGGCGTGTGTCACCGCTGCTGCTCATGGCCGTGTTCGTGCTGCTCATCGCCCCGTCCGCCCTGGTCCCGGCCCCTGGCGCCTTGGCGGTCGTGCTGTTCGTCTCCGGGCTGCCGTGCGCGCCGGCCCTCGCAGCAGTGACCTCCCGCCTCGTCGAGCTCACCCCGGAGCACCGCCGCGGGGAGGTCCTGGGGTGGGCGGGCAGCGCGCTGACCGTGGGCAGCGGGATCGGCGCACCGTCGGTGGGTGCGGTCATCGACCACTGGGGTCCCAGCTGGGGTTTTGCCACCTCAGCCGGGATCGGGATCACTGTGGTCGGGCTCGTCGTGGCAGGTGGGTGGCTCGCACGCAGGTTCTGGCCCAGCGACGGCTCAGCCGGCGGAAAACCGGTGGACCAAGGCTCAGCGCTGGGCCCTGGCTGAGGCGTACAGGCAGACCGCGGCCGCGGCGGCGAGGTTGAGCGACTCGGCCTTGCCGTGCACGGCGACGCGTACGGTCGCGTCGGCCGCGGCGAGCACCTCAGGGGGCAGGCCGTGGGCTTCGTTGCCGAACAGCCACGCCGTCGGTGCGGCGAGGTCGGGCCCACCAGTGGTGCCATCGAGCAGGTCGTCCAGGTCGTGGCGCCCGTCGGCGGTGGCTGCCACGACCACCAGCCCAGCGTCGTGCAGCGTGGCCACCAACGACGAGGTCGGCACCCCGGTGGCCACCGGCAGGTGGAACAGCGACCCTGCGCTCGCGCGGACGACTTTTGGGTTGTGCACGTCTACGCACGTGTCGCACAGCACGACGGCTGTGGCTCCCGCGGCGTCTGCGGTGCGCACAACGGTCCCGGCGTTGCCCGGGTCGCGCACCTGCACGAGGACAGCCACGAGCCGTGGTGCGCCGGCCAGGGCACGGTCGACCGCGACGTGGACATGGTCGGCGACGGCGACGACCTCTTGGGCGTCGCCGCTCATCGCCCCGAGGACGGCGCTGGTCCCCAGCCACAGCACCCCACGGTCCGCGGCGCGCCCGGCGATCTCGGGGTAGCGCCTGGCTGAGGCGTCGGTGAGGTACACCGCGTGCAGGTGCACCGCGGTGGACGCGACCGCTTCGCGCACGCCCTGCGGCCCTTCGACGAGGAACCGGCCGCTGCGGTCGCGTGCCGAGGCACCGGCCAGCGCGTGCACCTGGCGCACGCGGTCGGCGCGGGGGTTGGTCAGCAGGTCGTTCGGCACAGGTTCCACCGCACCTCCCGGACTTTGTGGTGGACGCTGTGCGCGCAGGCGCACGCCAACACCCACGTTGGTCATCCTACGTGTACGTGTGGTGTGCAGGTCAGCTCATGCGGCGCGGGGGGCGTTGACGTCGGCGGGAAGCCCTGCTTTGGCAATGTCGACGATGGCGCGGAACGCGGGGGCGTCGTTGACAGCCATCTCGGCAAGCATCCGGCGGTCCACGTCAACACCAGCAGCTTTCAGGCCCTGGATGAACCGGTTGTAGGTGATGCCCTCGGCGCGGACGGCCGCGTTGATCCGGGTGATCCACAACTTGCGGAAGTCGCCTTTACGCGCTTTGCGGTCACGGTAGGCATAGGTGAGCGAGTGGGTGACCTGCTCTTTTGCCTTGCGGTACAGGCGAGACCGCTGCCCGCGGTACCCGCTGGCGCGCTCCAGGGTCGTGCGGCGCTTCTTCTGGGCGTTGACCGCCCGCTTCACGCGTGCCACGTGATGCTCCTTCGTCGTCGGGTCGGGTGCTGGTGCAGTCTCAGCGTCCGAGCAGTCTCTTGTACTTGCGGGCGTCGGCGGGGGAGAGCTCGACGTCGTTGGCCAGGCGTCGGGTCAGACGGCTCGACTTGCGTTCGAACAGGTGGCGCACACCTGCCCGTTCCCGCATGAGCTTTCCAGTGCCGGTGACGCGCACCCTCTTCTTCGTGCCCGAGTGCGTCTTGTTCTTCGGCATGATGGTGAATCTCCTTGTCGTTCGTGCCGTCCGTGCGGACGGCAGCTCTCGTCGCAGTGGTCAGCTGCCCGCAGCTGGCGGCCGCGGACGCGGAGCCGGCCGGGGTGCTGCTTTCGTCGTCGAGGGCCGTGGTGCTGGTGGGCGAGGTACTGGTGCGCCGGTCTTGGCGGCGGCCGCCCGGGGCGGTGCCACACCAGCCGCTGGCGGGGCCGGTGCCGAGACCGCGGGCCGCGGTGGCGCCGGGGCGGGTTGCACAACGGCTGGTGCGGCTGGGTGTGCAACGGCTGGTGCGGCTTGTTGCGCAACGGGTGCTGCGGCTGGTGGGGCAGCTGCTGGGCTCGTTGCTGGGGCGTTGGCCGTCTCATCGGCTGCGTCGGCCCGCGCCTTGGCCTGGGCCGCCCGACGGGCTTCGTTGCGTTGTTCTGCTTTCTTCTTCACCGGGGCGATGACCATGACCATGTTCCGGCCGTCTTGTTTGGGCTGGCTCTCGACGAAGCCGAACTCGCTGACCTCCTCGGCCAGCTTCGACAGCAACCGGATCCCGGCCTCGGGCCGGGACTGCTCCCTGCCGCGGAACTGGATCATCACCTTGACCTTGTCACCGGCCCGCAAGAACCGCTCGACGTGGCCTTTCTTCGTGCCGTAGTCGTGTGGGTCGATCTTGAGCCGGAAGCGGATCTCCTTGAGGACCGTGTTCGCCTGGTTGCGCCGGGCCTCACGTGCCTTCTTGTCAGCGTCGTACTTGAACTTGCCGTAGTCCATGATCTTCACGACCGGTGGACGGGCATCAGGTGCGACCTCGACGAGGTCGAGATCGGCGTCCTGCGCCAGGCGCAGAGCGTCTTGCAACCGCACGATGCCGACCTGCTCACCGGCAGGGCCGACCAGGCGGACCTCCGAGACACGGATCCGGTCGTTGATGCGGGGCTCGCTGATGTGGTGCTCCTTAGGTCTTGTCGGTCTGAGCCGCCAGGACGAGAATGGCCCCCGTCCACGTCGCAGACGAAGGCCTCACAGGTCCGGCGCACGAG
>WRCL01000291.1 GCA_009783975.1 Micrococcales bacterium | reverse complement strand
TGCCCGGTCGCGTGCCGGCACTGCCGGGCCTCGGCGCTGACCGAGCCGCTGCCTGGGGAGCTGACGAGCGCTGAGGGGCACGACCTCATCGAGCAGGTCGCAGCCTTCGGCCGGCCCTACCCGATCTTGGTGCTCACCGGCGGGGACTGCATGATGCGCCACGACCTGTTCGAGCTCGTCGAGCACTCCACGTCGCTGGGGCTGCCGACCGCGTTGTCGCCAGCGGTCACACCGCTGCTCACCGACGACCTCATCGCCAAGATCGCCGCGAGCGGGGTCCGGGCTGTGTCGATCTCCCTGGACGGGGCGAGCCCGGCGGTCCACGAAGAGGTCCGCAACATCCCCGGACACTTCGACGACACGATCGCCGCGATCGCCAAGTTCCACGCCGCCGGGGTGGACGTGCAGGTGAACACCACCGTCATGCAAGAGAACCTCGCTGAGCTCGCCGACGTCGTCAAGGTCATCACCGACGCTGGGGCCGATATCTGGGAGGTGTTCTTCCTCGTCCATGTCGGGCGTGGGTCGGTTGTCGGGGCCGTCACGCCCGAGCAGGCCGAAGACGTGTGCCACCTGCTGTGGGACGCCTCGCAGTACGGGATGGTCGTGCGCACCGTCGAGGCGCCGTTCTTCCGCCGCGTCGTGCACCAGCGTCGCGCCGGCGGCCCGGCCCCCGACACCGCGACCTACCGCGACCTGCACGAACGGCTCATCACGCTCATGGGCCCGCCGACCGGCCTGCCGTCGGCGCACACCTCGGCCACCCGGGACGGCAAGGGCATCGTGTTCGTCTCCTACGACGGGCAGGTCAACCCCGCCGGGTTCTTGCCGCTGGACCTTGGCTCGGTGCGTGACAAACCCCTGGCCGAGCTGTACCGCGACGACCCGACGCTGCTGGCGATCCGCGCCGCGGACTTCTCGGGCAAGTGCGGGCGCTGCGAGTGGGCCGACCTGTGCGGCGGGTCACGTGCCCGGGCGTTCGCAGCGACCGGCGACCCGCTGGCTGACGACCCGTCGTGCGTCTGGCAGCCGGAAGCACCGCCGCTCTGACCTGGCTGTCGTGCGATTGTTACGCAAAATCTGGGCACAGTGGTTGGCTTGGGGGGTATCGTCGGTGACGGATTCTCCACGAGGGGCATGACGAGTGCAACGAGCACCAGGCACACACAGCCCGAGGACGGGACGCGGTGCTCACGCACGCCGCACAGCCCTCGGGGCTGTTGGCGTCGTCCTGCTCATCACCGGCTACCTCACCGGCTGCTCACACACCGCCGACCCCGCCCCGGCTGCCGACAAGCTCGCCAAAGCCCTCGCGTCAGGCACGTTGTCCGACGCCCAGTGGGCCGACGAGGCCCCACCGGACACAGCGTGGACCGAGGTGTTCGACCAGCTCGACGCCCACCCCACGGTGAGCGTCGCCAAGGCGGTGCGGACCCAGAACACCACCGCCGTGACGTTCCAGTGGGACTGGCAGCTGGGTGTGCCTGCGGTGACCTGGTCGTACACGACGTCGGGGACGCTCACGCTCGTCAACGGCCACTGGGCTGCCCGGTGGAGCCCAAACCTGCTGGTGCCCAGCCTGCGTCCTGGCGAGCACCTGGTGGTCACACGTACCCAGGCTCCCCGGGGGCGGGTGCTCGGCGCTGGTGGGCAGGTCCTGGTCGAACCGCGCGCGGTCGTGCGGATCGGTATCGACAAAGCCCTGCTCGACCCCGACGACCAGGAGGCTGCGGCACGTGCGCTGGCCACGGCGCTGGGGATGGACGCTGATGCGTACGCCAGCCGCGTCAAAGCCGCCGGCACCAAGCAGTTCGTCGAGGCGATCATGGTGCGGCCAGACGACCCGCGCTACCACATCCACACCCTGGCGGCGATGGACGGGGTGGCCCTTGTCGACGACACCGTGCCGCTGGCTCCCTACGGCGACTTCGCCCGGCCGGTGCTCGGCAAGGTCGACGTCGCCACGGCCGAGCTCATCGACGCCTCCGGCGGGGCGATCGTCGCCGGTGACACCACCGGCCGCAGCGGGTTGCAGCGCCAGTACGACGAGCTGTTGCGCGGCACCCCCGGGTGGGACGTGCGCGCTGTCACCTCCGGTTCCGACGTGCGCCGCCAGGTGTTCCACGCTGACCCGGTGCCCGGCGAGGACCTGCACACGACGATCGACCAAGCGATGCAGCAGGCGGCCGAGACCCTGCTCGAACGCCAAGAACCAGCCTCGGCGATCGTCGCGATCCGGCCGTCGACCGGCGATATCCTCGCCGTCGCCTCCGGGCCAGGCAGCGGCGGGTTCTCCACCGCGACGGTCGGGCAGTACGCCCCAGGCTCGACGTTCAAGATCGTCTCGGCCCTGGCGTTGCTGCGCGCCGGGTACACCCCCGACCAGACCGTCACCTGCCCCGAGTCGGTGACCGTCGCCGGCAAGCGGTTCCGCAACGTGCCTGGGTACCCGCCGTCAGCAACAGGGTCGGTGTCGTTCACCACAGCGTTCGCCAACTCGTGCAACACAGTGTTCGTCAGCGCTGCCGACAAGGTCACCGACGCTGACCTGGCGGTCGCCGCACGGTCGCTGGGCCTCGACCCGGCCTCCGGGGCAGGGTTCGGGGCGTTCTTGGGGTCGGTGCCCGACGAGACCGACGCGACCGGTCACGCCGCGGCGATGATCGGCCAAGGCAAGGTCTTGGCGTCCCCGTTGGGGATGGCCACGGTCATGGCCTCAGTGGCCGCTGGGACGACCGTGACCCCCCGGATCGTCGTCGACGCCCCGCCCCCACCGTCGACACCCACCCCGACGGTGACCGGCCCGGCGCTGCGGCCGCTGACGAACGCCGAGGTCGCCGCGCTGCGCACCCTCATGCACGCCGTGGTCACCGACGGCACAGCAGCCAAGGTGCTCGCTTCGGTGATGTCCGATGACCTGCTGGCCAAGACCGGCACCGCCGAGTTCGACTCCGACGGCACCATGGTCAACCGCACATGGATCGTCGCGTCCACAGGGGACCTCGCGGTCGTCGCGTTCGTCGAGGTCGGTGACCACGGTGCGACGACACCAGGTCCGCTCCTGGCCGAGCTCCTGCGTTCGTTCGCCTCGTAGCGCCCGGTTCGTCCTGGGCTGCCCGGATGAGGTTTCGTCGGAAAAGGTGAAGCACGTCCAGGTCCCACGTGGGGCGCCGGGCAGGCTCGGTACCCTCGTCATGTCAGCGACAAGGGCAAACCCTCCGCGAGGAGGGGACGCAAAGCCACGGGACCCACGCGGTCAGCCGGGCTGCCGAACAGACAAGGATCTCGATGGACCCGCACCCGACGACCCAATCGCCTCCGGCTGCCCGGGTGCAGTCGTGGCTGTGCATCGCCTCGCGTCTCGAGGCAGGAACCCAGGTCCCCGCCCAGCGGATCGCCGCGTAACCAGGCCTAGAGGGAGTCGTCCGCGGCCGAGCGGGCGACCGCCTGGCGTGCGGCGCGCACAGCACCGCGGCTGGCCAGCACACGCACGACAGCGACGACCGCGCCGGTGAGCGCCGCAGCGACGAGGACCTCGGCCAGCCCGACACCAGCCTCAGCGTCTTCTTCGGTCGGCGGGGTGTGACCCCGGGCGGCCCGCCACGTCGCGGAGATCAGCTTTTGGGCCAGTGCCGACGCGGCCACCGCAGCCAGCGCACCAGCCAGCTTGACCACCCGGGTGTCGGGTTCTGTGTCGCTCACGGGACCTCCTT
>WRCL01000290.1 GCA_009783975.1 Micrococcales bacterium | reverse complement strand
TGCGCTCAAAGAGACCAATCACGTCGGCAGCGCGCTGATCAGGCCAGACATAGGAACCGTCCCCATTGTCCGGGCTCCGCAGCGCCGACCGAGGTAGCTGAGCGCTTTGACTTCCTCGGTCACGTGGTACGCCAGCTCTCGACGGTCAGGCCCGGGACCTTGGCGAACTCGGAAGTGTCGGACGTGACCACGGTTGTTCCAAGAGCCAGGGCGTGACCGGCGATCTGGACGTCGTAAGCGCCGATCGGGGTGCCGGCGGACAACAGCGTGGCGCGGACGTGCGCCGCCTGTTCCGCGGCGGCCGTGTCGAAGTCGACAGTGCGGACGAGAGTGAGCAGGGCGTCGACCTGGCCACGGTTGCTCGTCGGGTCCGTGGAACGGTCGGCTCCGCAGATCAGCTCCATGACGCTCACCGTCGAGACGAAGACCTGGCCCTGGGCAGCGCTGAAGCGGCTGGCTGACAGGCGGTCCTTGGCCCGGAGCAGGTCGACCAAGGTGCAGGTGTCCAGCAGGTATCCCGTCACAGCTGGACACGCTCGGTGTCGGTGCCCTGGTCGCGCCCGTCAGCCATGAAGTCGTCGGTGACGGTCTCGGTGCGGGCAAACCAGTCGTCCCAGGTCGGTACTGCTGGGGTGACCAGGCGAGACGTCCCCACGGTGGTGATCGTCACCTTGGTGACCGACTCGGGGAAGGCTACAGCCTTGGGCAGCCGCACCGCCTGGGTGCGGTTGGACCGGAACACGGTCGTCTCGGTGCTCATCGTCCCTCCACGGGCACTGGTGTGTTGGATATTCGCTGTGGATATACATCCTAGCACGTGCTCTGCGTGGTTGACCGAGCGGCTCGAAGATGTTGTCGACGAGAAGCCAGGCGCGCTCGGCATCGGCGGGCTGCCGCGCAGGTGGGTCGCAGGAGACACTGGGGACGGTTCCTATGTCTTGCCTGGTCACGACCGAATTGTTGGTACAGGTCGTGGCGGGCCTCGTAGGAGTAGACGCCGGCTGAGGTGCGGTCAAAGAGATCGATCACGTCGACAGCGCGCTGACCAGGCAAGACATAGGAACCGTCCCCAGTGTCCGCGCTAGCTGTGGGTCTTGGCTCTCCAGCACGGGTCGTGGGGGCCGGAGGCGAGAGTGGTGTAGTCGTCGTAGCACTCGGCGACGAGGGCGGGGGGAAGGTCGGCGAGGGGGAGCAGGGTGCGGGCGCGGCGGAACGTCAAGGTCCTGGTGAAGGCGGGGGTGTCAAGGGGGATCGCGTGGCCCAGGCCGGTGAGGTCGCGTGTGAGCTCGATGGTGGCGGTGACGTCGAGGGCGGCGAACACCCTGGTGTAGCGCAGGGTCCACCCGTCGACGGCGGAGTCGTCGCGGGTGTACCAGCGGGCGGTGGCCAGGGTGTGGGCGGTGCCGCAGTCGGTGGCATGGCCTTCGTGGTCGTCGATGGTGGTTGTGGTTGGTGGCAGGGGCGGGATGGTGGCGTCGAGCTGGAACAGTGCGGGGACGACCTCGTAGTCGGCGAAGTGCTCGCGCCACCTGGTGGTGGCTTGCGGGCCCAGGGTTGTGGTGTGCGCGACGGTGATGGGGGCGGCCGGGTCGAGGGTGATCGTCTCGTCGTCGAGGTTGATGCACGTGGCGTCGTCGGTGAGGCGGAACGACGTGCCAGGGTCCTGGGTCCAGATGACCCGGGTGGCCACCGGGCCCATGAGAGGGTGGTCGACGAACGCCAGCCAGTCGTCGACCGACCAGCTGCGGCGTGTGCACATCGCCTCGTGCAGGCGTCTGGTCTGCGTGGCGGTGATGGTCTTGACCTCTATGCGCACAGCGGTGAGGTGTTTCTTCGCTGCGGTGAACAACGCGGGGTCGTCGTCAGTCCGCGCAGCGGGGAGGGTTTTCACCACCCGGCCGTCGACGCTTGCCACGACGCTCCCGTCCGGGCTGATGCGGGCCAGCGCCTGGCGCGCGCCCAGGTCCAGGGTGAACGACCAGTCCAGGGGTCCAGGTGAGGGGAAGGATGGTTCGAACCCGGCGGTGGGGATGGCACGGTCGGCGACCTCGTCAGTGGTCCACCCGCGGACCTCGGCGAGGTGCTCGACGAGCTTGGCTGCTGTGGCTTGCGTGGATGTGCGGGCGGGACGCTGGGCGAGAGACACCAACAGCTGTGCGCACGCCCGGTCGCCGTTGGCGCACACAGCAGTGAGCAACGGCTGGCTGTGATACTCGAAGGTGCGCACATACTCGCTGGCCACCGATGCCAGGACCCGCCCCGACATCCGGGTGGTCAGGGCCAGCACCCCCTTGTCGTTCGCACCCGTGCCGATGACGGTCCTCTGGTGCACGGCGTAGTCGTTGGCCATGAACTCGTCCCACACCCCAGGCGGGCACGCGTGGGCGTGCACCCTCGTGGCGACCATGCGGGCGTGCGCCTGGCTGGCGGCCGGGTCAGGGTGCGCGGTGGTGTGCGTGACCCAGGCGTCCAGCACCATACGGCCCAGCTCGTCGGCCGACTGCGGGTCCAACCGTGACAGGTACCGGTCGAGCACCCCAGACCCGTCGGGGTTCTTGGTCTTGATCGCGAGGACTACCCACCACCGCGCGACGTGCGGGGCCACCGGCGAACCGTCGGGCCACCTCAACGCAGGTAGTGCGTCGAACGGGAACCAGGCCATCGCCGCTGGTGGTGGTCGTTTTGTCCCGGTGGCCGCCTCGGCGGTCAGCGCTGCGGGGGACAGCTCGGCGTCCAGGTCGGCGCCCAACGCCTCCAGCGCGTCGAGCATCGCGGCCCGTACCATCTGGGACATTTCTGTGGCCAGGGCAGCGCGCAACGGCCCGACCGCTGCAGCGTCACCAAGGACTGCCAGCCACCGGGCCGCAGCGGCGCGTGTCTCAGGCTTGGACGCTGCCAGCCCTGGTTCGGCCAACAGCCGGGCACCGGGGTGGTTGACCAGTGCCTGTTGAGCGAGGCGGCGCGGGGCTTTGGCGTTGCCCAACGCGATCGACGCGACTTTCGGCGCCAGGGCTGGTGGGACGTACCGGGCGGAGGCGAACACCCGTAGCGCCATCGTCTGCCCTTGGCCGTCCAGCCACGGGCGGGCCTGCTCTGGGTGCTGGGCCAGCCATGGCCACGAAGCCTTCGGGTCCGACCAGCCGACCCGGTCTGCGACGATCGTCGTGGCGACCTCTGGTGGGTAGTTGTGTGTCACGAGTGCGTCGTGCACCGCCCGCAGGTCCGTGCCCGGGTGGATTGCGTAGATGTACACGTCCTCGCCCCAGCGGGTACCGGCGCAGCCGGCCAGGCGCAGCCGGTGGTGCAGGCCAAGGCCCGGAAGCAAGCGGACAGCCTGGTGGATTCCCATGTGTTCCAGCAGAGCCATGACAGGTGAGGCACCAGGGCTTGCCGTGCCGTTCGCCATGGCGACGAACTGGGCGATGTCGTCGCCGGTGATGTCGTCGGCCTGCACAGAGGTGCAAGGTGTCCATGTCCACGGGACTGGTGGCAGGCTCCCGTACTGGGCGTGGCTGCGGGCGAGCATCCGTTCGACCTCGGCGACGGTCAACGGTTCGTCGGGCACCGGTTCGTAGGGCGGCAGTGCGACGGGGACATCGGCACCGAGCACAGCCCGCCGTTGACGTGCCTGCGCGACAGCTGGGTCCAGGAGCGGGTTCACACTCACGGCCTGGTCCAGCACCGCTGGGCCGTGGTCAGCGACGACGAGGTAG
>WRCL01000289.1 GCA_009783975.1 Micrococcales bacterium | reverse complement strand
CTGCTCGTCGTGGCCCAAGAAGGTGACGACCGTCTCGGCGGCAACGACCTGGACGACCTGGTCTACCAGTGGGTCCTGGGGCAGCTGACCGCGTCGGGGCGCACCGAGATGGTCACCGCCTTGGCAGCCCCTGAGCACCTGGGGTCAGCGCTGACCCTGCTCGACGCGGTCCGGTCAGCCAAACAAGACCTGTCAGAGCACACGACCGCCCCAGTCGGGGTGTCAGTGGCCTGGCAGGAGATGGTCCTGACCATCACACGCGAAGAGTACGAGAGCCTCATCGCCGAACCGATGGCCCGCGCGGCGACCCTGGCAGCGCGTGCACTGGCCATGTCGTCCACCACGCACCTGGCAGGGCTGTACCTCACCGGCGGCACGGCGTACACCCCTGCCCTGGCCCGGGCCCTGCACCAGGTCACCGGGATCCTCACCGCACCGATCGGCGACCCCAAGCTTGCTGTGGCGGTCGGGGCGCTGAACACTCCCGGGATGGTGCTCGACCCTGCCCAGCTCAACCAGCTCAGCCACGAGCTGCGGGTGCGGCGAGCCCAGGCAGCCCCGCCCCCCATCGCCCCACCGGTGCCGCCCCCCGCTGGGCACCCTGGACACGGCCCGGGCCCCATGCCGCCGCCCGCACAGCCGGCCCCACCCGGCGCGCCGACCCACGCCCCAGAGCCACCCGCGCCCGCCCCTGCTGGGCCGCACCCGGCACTGGTCCCCCAGCCCACAGCCCTGGTCCAGGGCCAGCCGACGCCGTTCGCCTCACCTGCTCCGTTCCTGCCGGACGCACCACGACCCGCCCCGAAGAAGAAGGCGGTCAAGGTCCTTGCTGTTGCCCTCGTCGCGGCGCTCCTGGTCGGCGGCGGCATCGTTGGCGGGGTGTGGTGGAACCACAGGGAGTCCCCAGCGCCGCTGGCCCTCGCCACCGACCCGCCAGTGACCTGCTGGGACGGGTCGACCGGCACCTGCCCAGAGTTTGCCGGCCGCGCAGCCCTGTTGTACGCCTTCACCCCTGCGGACCCGGACCTCTGCACCCCAGGCTCAGGGATCTACGCCCTGGGCCTGTACTACACCGAGTCGTGCTGGCTGAACTCGGCGCACGCGTCGATCCAGCTGTGGCAGGACACAAACGCCGTCGCCAACGGGCTCGCCGACGACGGGTACGTGGCGGAAGGCTCGTGGAAGAACGACGACAACGAGTTCGTCGGGACCATCTACGTCCCAGGCCCCAAGACGGTCTTCTCCAAGCCCGGGGACTCGACGAGCTGTTATGACGCCATCCCTGTGTGCCTGCACACGAATGGCTTCTCGGTCCCGGGGAAGTTCTCGACGTTGTCGGCACAGCAGGTCCAGCAGGTCAAGCGATGGCTCGCTGAGCACCCAGTCCCGGACCCGACAGCCACGTGGAGCCCGGAGACCGCGCTGGCGGCGTTCCCCGTTGTTGCTTCCAGCGACGCGTTGACCTGCGAGATCTATTTCATTTTCCTCACGCCATACGCGTCGGCTGAGGAGCGGTACAGGTGCACGTGGCCAGACTCTCAGTCCTACGTGTACATCACCCGGTGGCCCACGCCCGAAGCCGCCACCAAGGCCTGGCGCGACGAAATCCTCACCACGATGACTGAGGAGCCCTGGACCGTCGACGGCGCCGACCGTGGAACCGTCTTCGTCAACAGGCCGGCAGACATGCCCGAGCACCTGGATGCCTGCTACCGCGACATCCCGTTCTGCATCAGCCTGAGCGGTCGCGGCACCATGACCGCGCAGGACTACATGGCCAGGATCGCTCCCCTGACCGCCGACCAGGCCGCCGCCCTCGAGCTGTGACCTCAGCCCGGATCACCGCCGACCACCTCGAGAACCGTCTCGCGGTCGTCGTCCACCTCGATGGGTGACGAGCCGGGCTGCCGGTGGACTATCGTGAACGGGCAGGTCTGGGCACACCAGGCACCAACGGGGACAGGGAGGGACTGTCGATGTCGCGGCGAGGATGGTTCGTGCTTGGGGGTGTGCTGGGCGTCGTGTGCCTGGTCGTCGTTGCGCTCGTGCTCGTCGCGCACAGCTCTGGGACCGACAACGGGACCACGACCCGCTGCCCCAAGGGGCAGGTCTATGTCGACCAGGGTGACTGCCCACAGTGTTTCCGCGGGTGCGCCTCAGGACCGGTCAAACCGATCATCTACCTGTACCCGCAGGTGACGACGGACGTCGACGTGCGGTTGTCCGCGCCTGACCGGTTCACTGCCCAGTACCCGCCCTACGGCGACGGGTGGCATGTGCGGGCCGAACCGGACGGGACGCTCACCGACCTGGCGACCGGTCGCGAGCTGTACGCGCTGTACTACGAGTCGCGGACCGAACGGTACCCACGCACGAGCGAGGGGTTCGTCGTGCCCGGCGCGCAGACGAGCGAGTTCTTCGAAGACGTCCTGCCCCGCCTGGGCCTGAGCCCCCGCGAAGCCCAAGAGTTCATCGTCTACTGGTTGCCGCGGCTGCAGGACAACCCCTACACCTACATCCGTTTCGCTCCCGCCGACGAGATCGCCGCCGACCAGGCGCTGACGATCACACCCCGGCCCGACACAGTCATCCGCGTCATGATGGTCTACGAGCGTCTCGACGCACCCGTCGCAGTCACCGAGCAGCAGATCACCACCGTGTCGCGCACCGGTTTCACGGTCGTGGAGTGGGGCGGCACCCCCGCACGCTGACTCAGCAGATGCGGGGGAGCTGTTCGCCCAACGGGCGGGAGACGACGCGGCCGGCGCCCAGGGGGGATCGGGCGACGAGGATGCCGGGGTGGTCGGCGACGACTGTGCCGATGATGGCGGCGTGGGTGCCATGGCGGTGCGACTGCATGGCTGCCAGGGCGGCATCGGCGTCCTCGGCTGGGACGATAGCGACCATCTTGCCTTCGTTGGCCACGTGCAGGGGGTCCAGGCCGAGGAATCCGCACGCAGCGGCCACGCCGTCGGGGACGGGCACGGCGCGCTCGTCGAGCTCGATGCCGACACCGGCGACCTCGGCGATCTCGCACAAGGTCCCGCCGACGCCACCACGGGTGGGGTCGCGCATGACGTGGACGTCGTCGACGGCGGCCAGCAGCGCAGCGACCAGGCTGTGCAGGGCGGCGGTGTCAGAGGTCAAGGTCGTGCCGAACTCGATGCCTTCGCGCAAGGACAGCACCGCCACGCCGTGCTCACCGACATGGCCAGAGACCAGCACGACGTCGCCTGGGGTGGCCCGGGCCGGGCGGACGTCCACCCCGTCGGGCACCACACCGATCCCGGCGGTGTTGACGAACAGCCGGTCGGCCTTGCCACGGTCGACGACCTTGGTGTCACCGGTGACGACCGGGACCCCGGCGGCCCGGGCGGCCGCGCCCAGGGCCGTGGCGACACGGCCGAGGACCGCCATCTCCAGGCCCTCTTCCACGATGAACCCGGCTGACAGGGCCAAGGGCTGGGCACCGGACATCGCCAGGTCGTTGACCGTCCCGTTGACCGCCAGGTCACCGATGCACCCGCCAGGGAAGAACAGCGGGGACACGACGTAGGAGTCCGTCGTGAACGCCAGGCGTCCGGTGCGTGGGGTGTCGAGCACAGCCGAGTCGCGCATCTCGGCGTTCGTCGCGTCTCCCAGGGCCGGCAAGAACAGGTGCTCGATAAGCTCACCGGACAGCACTCCCCCACCACCGTGGCCCAGGACGACACG
>WRCL01000288.1 GCA_009783975.1 Micrococcales bacterium | reverse complement strand
GCCAGCCGTCGTCCGCTGGCAGATGTCACCACCGAGCTGGCTCGTCTGGGTTTCGACGTGTCGTACCTGCCCGACGACATCGACACGGCCCGCACCGACGCCAAGATCCTTGCCGGGCGAGACCGGAAGTGGCCGATCGATGCGCAGGCCATAGCAGCCCAGACGGGCCTGCCGCTCGCCGATGTCAAGGCCCGGGTGCATGCGTACGGCTACACCGTCACAGCCCCCAAACCCGACACTGACGAAGACAGGCTCCTGCAGTCGCGCAACCTGGACCAGGGCGCACCATGGTTGACGCCACGGCAGGCCATCACCTCAGGTTTCCTGACCCAGGCCGCCGTGCTGACCGAACGCCACGTCGACGACCTGACGGCGTATTACCAGGCAGCGGGCTTCACCGTCACGGACGAGCGTGGTGACGACGTCCTGCTGTCGTGCGAGCGTAGTGGCAAGCTGCCATACCTTGACCACACCAAACCGGTGCCGCTCGACCACGTCTGCGCCGTCGCCCTCAAGCTGCGCTGGTCTCTGGCGACCACCGTCGCACGCCTGCACCAGCTGGGGTACGACTGGGAGCAGCCGTCGAGCACCCCTCCCTGCCCCGGTGAGTGGGGTTTCGCCCAGCCAGAGGACTGTTCTTGGCCCGAGGGGGCGATCTGCGCTCCGTTCGTCGTCACCACAGCACGTGGGGGCGCCCCGGGCATCGCAGAGCAAGCCGCGGACCTGGGCTGGCCGCTGGTGGGGGTGGTCCCCGAGCGTCTGGAGAAGCTTGACCGGAAGCTGGCATCCGTGTGCGACATCCGCCGGGCGCTGGGACGAGCCACCATCTTGTGGCTCGCCAGCCGGTTCGCACTGACCCCCGACACGGCGGTCCGCCGCCTGGCCCAGCTCGGCTTCGTCGTGGTTCCCGGCCAGGCTCCTCTCCCGCGTCGGGTCGACAAACCGCTGGCCGTGCTGCTGGGAGACCACGGCCACGTGGTGCCCCCAGCCGAGCACGACGAGCGCCTGCCCGCCCGTTTCGTCCTGGCCGGGGCCCTGAAGCTGGGTATCGAGCTGCGCGAGGCCACCCGGATCCTCACCGAGGCAGGCGTGCAGTTCACCGACCCGCTGGACATCTTGCCGGTCGAGCGCCCAGGCCACGCCCCACGCTGGGACGAGTGGTGACCAGATGAGACCAGACAGCAAGTCCACACAGGACGGGCAGGTCAGTTGGTGACGCGGTCTTTCCAGTAGCCTGGCCTGCGTCTCTCGTGTGCATAGGCGACGATGACGACCTCGTCGCCGCTGACGTAGTAGATCACCCCGTAGGGGAAACCCGTGAAGCGCTTACGGCGGACCACTGGCTCTCGGTCCCAGCCGTCGACTTTGGGCCATGCGTTGGGCATGGCTGCGATGCTCCTCCGTGCCTCCAGAGAGGCGTCGAGCAGTTCTTGGCCAGTTGCTGGGTCGTCGTACCAGCCGGCTGCAGCGCGCAGCTCGGCACGCGCTTGAGGGTCTTCGCGTTGGTTGAGCGTCACTGGTGCTTGGCTGCAAGCTCGGCGGACAGCAGCCGGTAGGTCTCGTCTGCGTCAACCAGCTCGACCTGGCCTGCGGCGATAGCGTCGACCCGGGCGGCGATCTCGTCGCGCCATGCCGCCTCGACCTCCAAGGGGCTGACAGTGTCGTCCCGGTCGACACTGAGACGCAGCAGGCGGGCAGCCTCCAGCCGCTCCTCGGGGGCGAGCGTGTAGCCCGCCTTGAGGTACTCAGCCAGCTGCGGGGTCATAGGTCCAGTCTACGCGTGTGGACTGGTGACGGGGATCTGCACGGACATCGTCTTCGGTGATGCGGCGGACGAGGGTGACCAGATGGGTGCGGTCGTGAGGCCGTGCGGGCGCCGCGCTGACCAGGATCATCCTCCTTCGGCTTCCTCCATCAGCTCCAGGTACTTGGGCCGGGCAACCATGACGTGGAACACCACGAGGTCGCACGGCGGGACCCGCTCAGCCATGACCTCCAGCAACGGGTGCGTCGCCAAGCTGTGCGCAGGGCGGGAGAAAGACCTCCTTCTCGTGCATGCCCGTGTGGCCAACGCGGTGCTTGACCTCCACAAGATCGCAGCAGCGCTGGCGATGGTGAGCGACCCCACCCATGCCGCAGCAGTCGCCCAGGCCACACGCAGGTTGGTCGCCTCAGACCCCGAGCCTCGAGTATTGTACAATTTCTGGTACGACAAGGAGGTGCCTGTGTCCACGATCAGCGCGAGCGAGGCCCGGCAGCGACTGTTCCCGTTGCTGGCCCAGGTGAACGACGACCACACCGAGATCCGCATCACGTCCAAGGCCGGCAACGGGGTGCTGATCTCCGAGGCCGACTTCGAGGCGTGGCAGACCACCCGCTACCTGTTCTCCACCAGGGCCAACGCCGAGCACCTGCTGGAGTCCCTCACCCAGGCCGCCACCGGTGGCACCGAGCCCCGCGAGCTGGACCGTTCGTGATCCTGGCCTTCACCCCGAACGGCTGGGCCGACTACGTCCACTGGCAGACCGTCGACCGCGCCGTCCTGCGACGGGTCAACCGGCTGGTCGACGATGCCCTGCGCCAGCCCCGCGAAGGCATCGGCAAGCCCGAACCGCTCAAGTACCAGCTGGGGGACGTCTGGTCCCGGCGCATCACCGAAGAGCACCGCCTGGTCTACCTCATCGGCGCCGACACCTTGACCGTGCTTCAGGCGCGCTTCCACTACGATCCCTGACGCCCGCAGCTGGCGGGGCGGACCGATGAACAGGTCAGCCCGGCGCGAACCAGGCCGTCGGTTCGTCTAAGGGCTCGCCGATCAATAACCAAGTCATGTGCGCAGCCCGGGCACGCACATGACCAGGTTATTGATCGGCGAGCCCGCACTCTTCCAGGTACAGGTAACGCAGCAGCAACAGCTCGACCGTCGGCGAGGATCAGGTGCGGCGGTGACGGGTGGCGAGGTACTCCTCGACGGCGGCGCGGGTGGAGCGCCAGGTGCCGTGGGCGTCCATGGTGGCGTCGAGCCGGCGGCGCGCGACAGCCCGGCGCAGGGCGTCCAGGGAGACGCGGTCGTCGGCGAGGGCGCGCAGGGGGACCAGGTCGCTGGTGTCGCACAGGCGAGGCAGGAGGCGGTGCAGGCTGGCGACCGACGCGCGGGCGATGATCTCGGCCAGAGCGGCATGGTCGCCGGTATCGGCCCTCATGAGGGCGTTGAGGTAGCGGCGGCGCTGGCTCTTGAGGATGACGACAGGGGCCCAGCCGAGCCGGCAGATGATGAGGTTGAGCACCAGGCGGCCCGTCCGGCCGTTGCCGTCCAGGAACGGGTGGATCCGCTCGAACTCCGCGTGGATCTGCGCCAGGTGCGCAGGCGCGTCGGCGAGCGCGAGCCGACCTGTCGTCACCTCGTCGCCGAACGTGTTGACCGCCTCGAGCCAGGTGTCGACCATGGACGGGACCACAGGGAACGTCGGTGGTTTCATGCCCCGGGGGAATGGGGCGATCTCGTGCCTGCGGAAGCTCCCCGGAGCCTCACCTGGCTCTGCAGCGGGATGGGGCGCGACCTGCCAGACCCGCGTCATGGCGACATGGTGTAGCTGCCGCAGCTCGGTGAGCGTGACCAGCCGGTCGCTGTCGTGGCTCCGCGCGCTTGACGCCTGCTCGAACACCCAGCGTGACGCCTCGCCATAGCCGAGCACCTCCATGTAGTCCTTGAGCTCCT